>JBASBA010000451.1:0-6527 GCA_049650885.1 Alteraurantiacibacter sp.
CCTTTCACCAGCCGCACGAACAGCTTGCGCTCATTCCTGCGGGCGAGCTTCGCGATCCAGCGGCACAGCGGAACGCCGCGCTTCTGATAGGCCTGTATGGCGAGGCCAAAGCCCTGCCAGCCTTCTTCCGTGCCATCGTCGAACAGCTCGTCATCGGCCACCAGTTCCTCGATGATGTCGAGGCTCAGTTCCAGCCGCTCCGCCTCTTCAGCGTCGATGGTGAAATGGATGTTCGCCTCGCGCGCCTTGATGGCCAGTTCGCGCACGATAGGCACGATAGTCTTGCGCGCTGCTTCGGCGTGGTAGAAATCATACTTGGGATACAAAGCGGACAGTTTTACCGAGATGCCGGGGCCGGTGTGAACGTCACCCGGTTCCTTCGCCAATCGCTCGATCGCGTCCCAATAGGCGCGCGCATACTTGTCGGCGTCGTCGAAGGTCATGGCCGCTTCGCCCAGCATGTCGAAACTGTGGGTCAGGCCGCGCTTCTTCTCCGGCTTTGCCCGGCCCATCGCCTCGCTGATGGTGCGGGCATAGACGAATTGCCCGCCGATGATGCGCATGGCCTGGCCGGTGGCATTGCGGATCACCGGCTCTCCAACACGGCCGGTGGCGCGGCGAAGGGCGCTGGCAAGGCCCTTCTCCTTGGTGGTGCCGCCCTTGATAACCTCGCCGGTCAGCATCAGGGAGAAGGTGGCCGCATTTACGAAGACACTGCCGCTTTCACCGATATGCTCGGCCCAGTCCTGGCTTGCCACCTTGTCGCGGATCAGCGCATCGCGCGTCGCCTCGTCCGGCACGCGCAGCAGCGCTTCTGCAAGGCACATAAGGGCGATGCCCTCGTCGGTGTTCAGGCCATAGGAATGCAGGAAGGCATCCAGTCCGCTGCTCTCACGCTTGCGCGCGTCGAGTATCAGCTTGGCTGCAAGATCTGCCGATTTTTCATGCAGTTGGGTGACGGCAGAGGCTTGCTCCATCCGTTCAGCCAGGCAGGTATCTTCATCAAGGCGATAAGCGTTTCTAAGCGCGGTTCTGTCTAATGCCATCGGGGCTCACATGCACATCGTTTCGCCTGTTATCAAGCGAAGTCGGGGGTTTGGCTGCCGGGTCACAGCAGCTAGGGCGGCGATATGAGAACCGTTTTCAGTCGCAAAGGTTTCGATTCTTCTGCCGGCGGTGGCCCGTCCCCCATCGTGGATGGCCGCCCGCTAAGCCTGCCGATACCGGCAAATGGAGGGTTGTCGCGCACCAGCTATACCAACCTTGGCCTTGGCGAACATGCCGCGTTGGCTAGCAGGGGAAGGGTCAAGGCTGCAGACCTTTGCCATCACGATCCGATGTTCCTGTCCGGCAAGCGCGCGGTGCTGGGCCAGTGCGGCGCGGCGCAGACGCATCTGGAACGCCAGGGCGTGGGCATGGGCGACTGCTTCATCTTCTTTGGCCTTTTCCGCGAGGATGGCGGGCGCCCCCACCACCGCATATTCGCCTACCTGCAAATAGAGGAGGTGCTGCCCCTGGCTGATGCGCCGTCCGCAAGGCTGGAGGAGCTTGCCGCTGTTGGAGTTCCCCACGCCATCGGCCTGCATGCCGCGAATGACACTGCCTATATCGGCACGGGTCAGGTGGCGCAGCAGGCTGGCGATGCCTTGCGCCTGAGCGTGCCCGAAGGCCCGCCAAGCCTGTGGCAAGTACCGCAATGGCTGTTTGAAACGGGGTTGTCCTATCACCACCGCGAAGATCGCTGGCGCGAAGATGGCCAGTTGCAAAGCGTGTCGAGAGGGCAGGAATTCGTGGCCGATATCGGCGATCGCGCCGATGCGCACGCCTGGCTGGAAGACGTTATCGCGCAGATTTCGCGCTAGTCCGGCAATTTTTGCGACGGTCGTTCTATACCGCCGCCGTCGTTCAGCGCATTCAGGGCCGAATGGACCCGCGCCTCGATTTCACGTCGGGGAAGGCCGGGTTCGATCACCTCGCCAAAATGGATGGTGATGGTGCCGGGCCGTTTCCACTTCGCGTGATAGGTCGGCCCGCTGTTCACCGCCACCGGCACCACCGGCAGGCCCAGCAGCTTGTAAAGGGCGGCGAAGCCCGCGCCCAGCGGCGGACGTGTTCCGTGGGGAACGCGAGTACCCTCGGGAAAGATGATGATCGGCCTGCCCGCATCGACATGGGGGCGGGTTTCACGGATCATGGTGCGCAGCGCCTTTGCCCCTTCTTCTCGCGCCACGGGGATCACGCCATATTCGCGCGCGGCAAGGCCCCAGCCGGGGATGTCGAACAGCTCCTGCTTGGCGAACAGGGCGGGATAATCGAACAGGTGCGGCAGGCCGATAGCCTCGAAAAAACTCTCGTGCTTGATGGCATAAAAGGCCTGGAAATCAGGACGTTCGCCCGTCTCGACAATCTTGATGCCCAGCAGGTTCTGACACGCCCAATGGTGCAGGCCAGACCATACATCGCACACCCGCCGAACCCCTACGGGAGTGACCAGGCCAGCCAGCACGGCCGCAATCACGAAGAAGATGGAGCCGACGTAAAAGACCAAATAAAATGCAATGTTGCGAAGGTAGATCACCCCAGGGCCTGCAATATCCAGACTGCCAGAAACTTGTGATATTCCACGAACAGGGTGCTGAAACTCGGCTCAGAGCGGACCGCATCGCGGATAACGGAGATATCATCGGGCAGCTGGTCCTGCAATTCAAGCGCAGCGCGGCGCATGTGCCAGTCGGCAGTGACGAGGCGCAGCGAATTGTAACCGCGTTCGTCCAGCCATTGTGCTGTTTCACGTGCGTTGCCGCGCGTATCCAGTGCCGAGAACCCGAGCGTTACGCAGCAGTCCATTATTCGCTGCGGCACTTCGAATTCCGCCACGAACTCAGCGGGCTGCACGGCGGCGTCCACGCCTGTCACCAGCATCTGCTCCGCCGCGCCTGTCTGCAACATCTCCAGCCCGCGCTGGATACGGCCGCCGCTGCCGGTGGGCACAACGATGGCATCGGTTTGCGATAGTTCCAGCGGTTGCGGCAGGGCAACGGTGAACCAGATGAAGCCAAGCGCCCATGCAACAAGCGGGATGGCAAGGAGGCGTCGCATAGTCATAACATCCTCCTTAACGCAGCAATCACGGTAAAGCGCGCAGTGAAAACGGCCAGCAGAATACCAACTGCGGGGACGGCGGCAATAGCCAGCCAGTCGCGCCAGTCCAGTGAACCGCCCGCAACAAGCCCGGATCCAAGCTCGGCAAATTGCTGACCCAGCACGAAGATTGCGCCAATTCCCAGTGCCAGCCCCGCAATGCCGCCCAATGCCGCGTCAATCCCGATGGAACGCTGAAAAATGCGGGCGATCTGTCCGTCCGTGCCGCCAAGGTGGTGGATCACCTCTATCGTGTCGCGGTTGGAGCCGAGCGCACTGCGAGCAGCCAGCCAGACTGCCGCCACGCTGGTTGCCGCCAGCAGGGCCACCAACCCGATGGCGAGATATTGCAGGGATCGCAGCGCATCAAACACCGGGGCCAGCCATCCGGCTTGTGCGTCCAGCCGCGCGGCGGGCACCTCAGCCAGCAACGCGTTGCGCAATTCGCGCAGGCGCGGCGCGGTGACACGGCCGGACAGTTGCACATCGATCAATGCGGGCGTGGGAACCGCGTCCGAATCAGACGCCGCCTCGCCAAGCCACGGCTCCAGCAGGCGGGCAAGCTCTTCATCCGGCACGCGGCGGACCGAGGTGACATCGTCGCGCGCAACCAGGAATGACACCGCGCGCCGGGCCTGCCTTTCGCGAGAGGCAGGCGCACCTTCCACCACCTGCACCGTGATGCCGCCTGAAATCTCGTCCCGCGCGCTGTAAACGACATTGCTCAGTGCAAGACCTGCGGCAGTGGCCATCACCGTCAGCGCGATCATGATCGCCATGACCCACGGCATCGGCCCGGCAATGCGGGTCTGCGGCAGCAAGCGCGCGCTTTCGCTGCCAAATCGCGGCGCTGTGCGCCGAACGAGGGGCCTCAGCGCCATTAGCCAATCACCCCGCGTTTGGGTGGATAGCGCAACGCGCCGGTGGGGTCCGACAGCGCGCCCTTGTCCAGCCGCATGATCAGCGAATCCGGCACCTTGCGCAGCAGATGCACATCTTGGGTGGCTACCACTACGGTGGTGCCCAGCCGGTTAAGCGCTTCAAACAGGCGGAGCAGCTTCACCGCCATCTCCGGGTCGACATTGCCCGTCGGCTCGTCTGCCACCAGTATTTCGGGCCGCGCGATCACGGCCCTGGCGATGGCCACACGCTGTTGCTCTCCACCCGATAGCGTGGCGGGGCGCGCGTCGCGGCGATGTTCCAGTCCCACCCATTCCAGCATGTCCGAAACGGGTTTCTGGATATCGCTC
Source organism: Alteraurantiacibacter sp. (assembly GCA_049650885.1). Taxonomy (GTDB): domain Bacteria; phylum Pseudomonadota; class Alphaproteobacteria; order Sphingomonadales; family Sphingomonadaceae; genus Alteraurantiacibacter. Next base: position 4,392 of record JBASBA010000451.1, read on the forward strand.
TCGCTCATCCCGCTAATCCGCAGGGGCAGGGCCACGTTGTCAAAGGCAGACAGGTGCGGGATCAGGCGGAAATCCTGGAAAACCGTTCCGATCCGGCGCCGGAATTCGGGCAGGGCAAGGCGCGGCTGGGTAATCAGATCATGCCCGAACATGCGAATGGCGCCGCGTGTCGGCCTTTGCGCAAGATACAAAAGCTTCAGCATGGATGTCTTGCCCGCGCCGCTTGCGCCGGTGAGAAAATAGAAGCTGCCGGGGTAAAGCGTGAAGGAGATATCACTCAGCACTTCGCGGTCGGTGCCGTAGCGAAGCCCGACGTTGTCGAACTGGACAATGGAATCTTCGCTGCCGCTCATGGGCGCCTGCTAGTGCCTGTGATCGGCGCGGGGAAGGGGTCTGCGGGCATTTCGCGGGCATATAGACGCTGGCGCTTGTGGAAAAAAGGTGGAACCTTGCCCTTCAGACCGCTGGCCAAGCTTGCCCCCGCACATCGGCTAGGCGTAGGGACAGGAGAGCAAGATGATTTTACAATGCCCCGCCTGCTCGACGCGATATGTCGTGCCCGATACCGCCGTAGGCGTGGAAGGCTGCACCGTGCGCTGTGCAAAATGCCGCCATAGCTGGTTCCAGGATGGGCCATCCATGCAGGCGGCTTCCGCGTCGCCAGCGCCAACCCCGCCGCCGCCGCCGCCGCCAGCCGCACCGCCACCACCACCACCTCCTCCTCCTCCTCCTCCTGTGCCGTCGGAACCGGCCGCGCCGGGACAGGACATGCTCGATGCGGTCGATGGCAGATCGGCGCGCCTGCACAATCCATCACAGAATATCGGCATCTCCTTCAATGTGGATGATCCGGTAACCGCGCAGGACGAGCCGGAGATCCGGCACGCGGAAGAACCCGCCCACGATCCGGTAGTCGAGGATGAACCGGAAGAGATTGCGCCGCCGCCGGTAGTGGAACCGCAGGGGTATGGCGCCCTTGCCGAAGACGATGATGACGACCATTCGCAGTTCGACGCCGAACCGCCTTTCCGTGCGCGCCGCAATCCTTTGAAGATGTGGACATGGGCAGCGGCCATTTTTGCCACGGTAGTCGCAGGCACCATTTTTGCCGTCAGCTATTGGGGCCTGCCAGACTGGGTTCCGGTGGAACGCCCCACCTTCGCCGCCGCGCAGCCTGACTTGCAACTGGATTTCCCGCAGGATGAGCAGGAACGCCGCACCTTGCCCAACGGGACGGAATTTTTCGGCGCGAGTGGCCGCATCACCAATATCGGCACCCAGACACGCGATGTCCCGACGATATTGATCGTTCTGCGCGATGCGCGCGACGCGATCGTTTACAGCTACGAAGTGTTCCCTCCGCAGCGTGAGCTGGCCCCTGGTGAAACGGTGACGATCAACGAGGCTGTCACGGATATTCCCAAGCGCGCGGCTTACGCCGAATTCGGCTGGAATCCGGAGTGACGCCAGCGAATTTCGACTGGTTCGAAATTGGCCTCAACTGATTGCTTGCAGCCCCTATGCCCTTTTGCTAGTGGCGCGCTCCTACCTAGGCGGGCCGAACGGTCCGACCCTGTTCGATGTGCGGTCGTGGCGGAATTGGTAGACGCGCAGCGTTGAGGTCGCTGTGGGAGTTAAATCCCGTGGAAGTTCGAGTCTTCTCGACCGCACCAAACAATCAGGCAGCAGACAAAACATCGCCGCCGCGACTTCCCGCGCACGCAAGTTCGCATGGGGTTCGCGCCGAACTTTTTCCGCACAACCCAACGCATCCTATCCATCGCCTGCTTGGCAGCTTTTGCAGCTCTGGAAGTTCGCGAGCGCGGTCAGTCGCGGCGGCGCATCAGGTTTTCCTGCGCCACCGTGGCGACAAGTGTGCCGTTCTCGGCAAAGAAGTGGCCCTGGCTAAGGCCGCGCGCATGACCGGCCCAGGGGCTTTGCGTGGCGTAGAGGTGCCACTTGCTGAAATCGGGCGTTTCGTGGAACCACATGGCGTGATCCAGGCTGGCAACCTGCATCTTTCTGTCACCAGGGCGGATGGCGTGTGGCAACAGCGCGTTGCGCAGAAACAGCATATCGGAGGCATAGGCCATCTGCGCCCGAGCCGTATCAGGATGCACCGGTTCCGGATTACGA
>JBASBA010000452.1:0-2645 GCA_049650885.1 Alteraurantiacibacter sp.
GAAAACCCGCGTGCAAAACTGGTGCGCGGGTCAATCGCCGGACATCTCGTAACGCAAACCGCACCAGCCATCGTGGGCGTGGCCGCAATCATGTCTGTAGGAGTGATCGACGCTTATTTCATCGGTCAGCTCGGGGCCAACGAACTGGCGGCAATCAGCTTCATTTTTCCGGTTATCACCGCGCTGCAAAGCCTTGGCGTGGGCGTGATGGTGGGGATCAACTCCGTTGTCAGCCGCGCCCTTGGAGAGGGTGATGACGAGCGCGCCCTCGCCCGCGCGAACCTGGGACTGATGCTGGGCCTTGCTGCAGGCATTACGCTGGGCTTGTTGCTGTACGCATTGCGTCAGCCACTTTTCAGGCTGATGCAGGCTGATGCAGAGGTTCTGCCGCTCATCGACCTTTACATGCAGCCCTACGCCTTCGGTTTTGTCCTGATGATGACCATGATGGGCGCAAATGGCGTGCTTCGGGGACAAGGCGCTGCGAAAAGCAACACCGCCGTACTTATCATTTATTCCATGGTGAACTGGGTTCTGGATCCACTGCTCATCACCGGCGCCTTCGGGTTTGAGGGCTTTGGCATCGCAGGCGCAGCCTATGCCACCATCGGCGGATGGATCGTCGGTGTAATACTGGCATTCTGGTTTCTCGAAAGGCACGAACTACCCTTCCGCCCGTCTGCCGTGCGCAATTGCAATATAGGTCGCCAGTTAAAGGCGCTGACACGCGTTGCTGGCCCGGCAGCATTCACCAATTCCATCAATCCAGCGGGCCTTGCGGTGCTTACCTCGCTGCTTGCGGCAGAAGGTTCGGCAGCGGTTGCCGGTTTTGGAGCCGGCGGACGCTTGCAGAGTTTCGCCGTGGTGCCGCTTCTGGCACTGTCAGGTTCCATCGGGGCGATCGTTGGCCAGAACTGGGGGGCACGCCAATATGACCGGGCGCGGCGCGCGCTTGTGCAGGCCGGCCTGTTCTGCCTTTGCTACGGACTTGCCGCAGCCATCCTGCTGTTCAGCTTGCGTGGCTGGTTTGCCAACCTGTTTAGCGATCAGCAACAGACGCTGGATGCAACATCGGCCTATCTGTCTATCTCTGTGTGGGGATACGCCGGGTACGGGGTGCTGATCGTGGTGAACGGCGCACTGAATGCCATTGACCGCGCAAGCAATGCACTGGCCATGTCGATCACGCGTGTCCTGCTGGTGATGGTGCCATTCGCGTGGCTGCTGCGCGGGGCGATGGGCACCGATGCCATCTACTATGGAGAACTGGCGGCGAACCTGCTGGGAGGAACAGCCGCCGCAGCGATTGCATGGTGGGTATTGTGGAAGCGCCCCGGCGAGGAACCCGCCGGGGGCACATAATCCAGATCAGTCGAGCGGGCGGCTCGACCCGAAAAACAGTGCCTGGCTGATTGCAGCACGCACGGTGTCTTCCTGAAAAGGCTTCGTGATCAGGTAGGTCGGTTCCGGCCGGTCACCTGTCAGCAGGCGTTCCGGATAGGCGGTTATGAAAATCACCGGCACCGATTCAATGGCGAGAATATCGTCCACTGCATCGAGACCCGAAGATCCGTCTGCAAGCTGAATATCGGCCAGCACCAGGCCCGGTGTCGTCTCTGCAACAACTTCCTGCGCCTGAGTGCGGGTGGCCGCAGTTCCGCAGATTTCATGGCCCAGTGATTTTACCAGGTCTTCAAGCTGCATCGAAATAAGCGGCTCGTCCTCGATGATGAGAACGCTGGTGCTGCTCTCGCGCTCGATCTCGGCAACGGCTTCACGAACAAGCGATTCCACATCGGCCTCGTCCATGTCCATGATTTCAGCAGCTTCAGGCGTTGTGAAATCTTCGACCGTGGTGAGGAGCAACGCCTGCCGGTTTACCGGCGTAATGCGCTTGAGCTGATCCTGGGCAGCAACTTCATGGGAATTGCCTTCGGACTGCGCGTCCTCAACTTCCATGTATGCGCTGGACCAGACCTTGTTGAACGCCTTGTACAGCGGCACGCGGCCACCGCGCAGGCTGTCGGCAAGGTCATCATCCGCAAGGGCGGCTTCCAGCGTGGCTTGAACAAATGCATCGCCGGTAGACTGCGACCCTGTGAGGGCGCGGCCATAACGACGAAGAAACGGTAGATGTGCGGCGACTTCTGCACCAATACTCATATAGACCCTTCCCGGTATTTCGTTTCAGGTGAACGCGCGCGGGGGAAATGGGTTCCGCGCGTCGCTCTCAAGAAGTTCACCTCCCGAATGGCCCCTGTTCACGCGCTTTGCAAACGCTGTCAGAAATAAAGTTCGAAAAGATTTGCCGGACGGGAACTGGATTTGCAGCCGGTCATTTAGACTATATCACCGCCGAGACCCCCCCTCCCGTCCAAGCGGCTGGTGATACGATCCCGAAAGGCCTTCGATCCAACGATCGAAGGCCTTTTTTTTGTATCGGTCTGTTTGGGTTAGCCCAGAAGCCTTGAAAAAAGGCCTTTCTTGCGCCCGTCCGCAAGCACTTTGACCAGCTGTGCCGGATCATAGGGTTTCTCGAATATCGGCCCCATCTCGGCGATTTCCGGCGGGATCTCGTCAGGCGATCCGGTTGAGAATGCGATCCATGGTCGCTTCGGTCCGAGCAGAGCCACCAGCTCTGCCAA
>JBASBA010000453.1:0-1932 GCA_049650885.1 Alteraurantiacibacter sp.
GCGCTAGAATGCACGGCAGCCATATCTTCATGAGTATTGCTCCATTTTATTCAAGAGACGTGGACCGTAGGTGGCTTGATCAAACTTGTTAGTTTTAACCGGTGAAGGACCGAATCCAGTCAATTAACGCCAATAGCAGTCTGTCCGCTCCCCACCCCAATCTCGGCCGGTCCGACGATCTGTGGATGATCCTGAAAGCGGTCATCGGTAATAGATCGCATCGTTATTTTGAAATTGGGCCCTAAACGGATTGCCGACTTATAAGGAACGCGGCGCCGAACCGGTCCCGGTAGCGCCTGCCATCGAGCTTCCTTAGGCCCGCCGCCGATCCCTCGCTTCGGCCCGGCGGGCCTCAATCTGACCCCGCACGCCGCTGAAATCCTCGACCTTCACGATCCAGTTTTTATAGCGCGGTTGCCAGCGAGCTTGGCCTTTGACAGTGGCGCGGACTCTTTTGATCAGGAGTTCTACCGGCGGGATACGAATGGCCACTTCCGTATTGCCCAGCGGAACAAAGGTGATGTCGCCATGCGAAGTTTTTACAGGCGACAGGTCAAGATCGGGTTTGTTGGGTGGAACTTGCAATGACGACTGGGTGTCCTCGCTTACGGGCAGCGGATGAACATTGCTCGCTTCTCCGCTGCGACTTATCACGGTGTCCGCTTGGTCGAGCCCCAGCCGTGCTTTCCAGTCGAAAACGATAGGTGTGTGGGCCCCGCACAGTTTTTCGCCCAGCTTACTCAGCCAGGCTTTGTCGCGTTTTTCCCGGAGCGCGCTCGCGGCCATTCTTAGCGCTGAAAGAGCATTGAGATCGTTGGCTTGGCGCTCCCACCAATCGCCGAATTGGTCCCATTTTACGATCGTCGCATCGTCTGGTACTTTGCTGCGATCGACGCTGGCGGTTGGGGCGATCAGGACCAGTGGCAGTACCTTAAGATAGGCGTACCCATTCTCTTCCAGCCATCGCCGTAGCACGATCGCCTGAAGGCGAGCCTGCTGGATCGGCGAAGGGACGGACTGGGGCTTCTTGCCGTACCAGACCGTCCATTCGCCATGCTCGTTACATTGCAGGCGTCCGCCGTAATTTTTGGTCTCGCACAGCCAGATACGTCCTTGCAAACTATGGATCACCAGATGATCTATCTGCGCGAATTCGCTGCGCACTCCGATACGCAAATTGTGAAGCAGGCCGATGCGACTAGCTTCACCGAAGGTGCGGTTCATGACATGCGCGGCATCCCTTTCGCCTTGGTTGCCGGCAGTAAGCTTCTTGAACTCGCTGTCGAGCCGACGTTTCTGAGCGGCGTTGCATCTGTTTGCCAACTGCGTGAGCTCGGCAAGATCGCCGTGACGTTCATCGGACTGTTTCAGGATCATACAGGCCCCTTCCTCTACCCATCTTGGCTAAGCCGTCAGAGTTAAGGTTCGGTATCGCGGTTCGCGGCCCTCATTCGTCCTAAACCAGACTGTCGGCTGACGACCCAATTGCTGCCGTTCCAAGGCATGGCTACCTTGCTCTTCTGATGCGCACTTTGCTCCTACTGGTACTGTCCCTTGCCGTGGCCGCCTGCGATGACGATTGCATCGATGAAGTTGTAACTCGGCTTACTTCGCCAGATGGCAAGCGCGAAGCAGTGATGTTTCAACGCGACTGCGGCGCAACTAACGGATACTCGACGCAAGTCTCGATTTTCGAAGTCGGACAAGCCCCATCAGGAGGCGGTAATACGTTCCGTGCGGATGACGATCATGGAGCCGCAAAAGTGGGTGATTGGGGCGGCTCATGGGCTGAAATCAAATGGCTTGCTTCAAACCGCCTACTCATCCGGCATGCCGATAAGTCTCGTATCTTCGAACAGGACAATTCGGTTGATGGCGTATCAGTCAGCTACGAAGCCGTCACGATGTAAGCGGCAGCTAACCACCCCAATT
>JBASBA010000454.1:0-8860 GCA_049650885.1 Alteraurantiacibacter sp.
TGAAAACCAAGAACGCCTTTTCAAAAGGCGGCGGTTGAATTACCTGCACCAACTATGGAAGCCCGTATCTACAAGCGCCCCAAGAGCGCCATGCAATCCGGCAAGGCACTGGTTGACCAGTGGGTGCTGGACTTCGTCCCCGCAGAAGCCAAGCGGCCCGACCCCTTGATGGGCTGGGCTGGCAGCGGCGATACGCGCCAGCAGGTGCAGCTTAAATTCCCGACTTGCGAGGCGGCGCAGGCCTATGCCGAGAAGTACGGCATCGCCGCGCGCGTGCACTCCGTTCCGCCGAAAAAGCTGAAGCTCCAGGCTTACGCCGACAACTTCCGGTAGGCTGATTGCTGCTTTCTGGCGAAGCGGTCACACTTCGCTGTTGAACTCATCGCAGACACCCGCCATATGGCCCACCGGGAGTCGGGTGGACGTTCGCGTTTGCTCACCGGGTCAGATCCGGAAGGAAGCAGCCCAGGTAAATGGCAGCGGGTCGCTCGGCTCCTTTTTCATTCAATCGAATTTTGGCGTGATCGCGCCTTGTGGTGGATGTTGTTCCGCAATCATTCGACATGGGCCATTGCGGCACCTAGATTACCAGGATGAGCGATTCACCGGACACACCTGATACCCCGCCGTGGCAGCACGACGGACCAGATGCCGAGCACAAGCCTACGGCGCAGGAACTGGAGGCAGCAGGACAGAACTCCATGTTCGGCGAACCTGCGCCATCCGCGCCGCCCCCCGTCGATAATGCACCTGTCCCTGCATCGCCTGCGCCTGAGCCTGAGCCTGAGCCTGAGCCTGAGCCTGAGCCTGAGCCGGTCGAAGCTGCACAGCCGGTGGCCCCCGCTCCGCTACCAGATCCCGCGCAGCCCTATCGCGTGCTGGCCCGCAAATACCGTCCGCAAACCTTTTCGGAGCTGATCGGGCAGGAACCGATGGTCCGAACGCTTGGCAATGCGATCGAGCGGGACCGGCTGGCCCATGCCTTTTTGATGACCGGCGTGCGCGGGGTGGGCAAAACCTCAACCGCGCGGCTGATCGCCAAGGCGCTCAACTGCATCGGGCCGGATGGGCAGGGCGGCCCTACGATCAATTCGTGCGGTGTGTGCGAGCCGTGCGTTGCGATTGCCGAGGGGCGTCATATTGACGTGATCGAGATGGACGCCGCCAGCCATACCGGCGTGGACGACGTTCGCGAGATTATCGAGGCGGTGCGCTATTCGGCCGTTTCGGCGCGCTACAAGATCTACATCATCGACGAAGTTCACATGCTGTCGCGCAATGCTTTCAACGCCTTGCTTAAGACGCTGGAGGAACCGCCCGCGCATGTGAAATTCCTGTTCGCCACGACAGAGGTGGACAAGCTCCCCGTCACGGTTCTCAGCCGCACACAGCGCTTCGACCTGCGCCGCATTCCGCGCGATATGCTGCACGATCACTTCGCCTCCATTTGCCAGAAAGAGGGCGTGCAGGCCGAAGAGGAGGCGCTGGCGATGATCGCCGCTGCTGCCGAGGGTTCAGTGCGCGACGGATTGTCCATCCTGGATCAGGCCATCGCGCACGCTGATATGGATTCGGGCGAGGCCGGAACTACCGTAAGCGCCGCCAAGGTGCGCGATATGCTGGGGCTGGCCGACAAGGGGGCACAGCGGCGGCTCTTTCAGCATCTGCTGGAAGGCAATCCGCAGGCCCTGCTGGCCGCTGTCGATCAGCAATATGCGCTGGGGGTGGAGCCGTTGGCGCTTGTGCGCGCCCTGATGGAATTCACGCACCGTCTCGCTGTCACGCAGGTTGGTGGTGGGGAGGCCGATGCGCCAACGACCGAGGAGCGCGATGCGCTTGGCGAATGGGCGCAGAAGCTGTCCCCCGGCCAGGTCCATCGCTTGTGGCAATTGCTGCTGAAGGGCTATGACGAAGTGCGTTCGGCGCCCGACCCACTGGTGGCGGCGCAAATGGCGCTGCTGCGCGTGCTGCACGCGGCCGACATGCCCGATCCCGGCAAGCTGGCAAAGCAGTTGAAGGACGCAGCCCTTGTTGGCGGCATTGCAAGCTGTGGCGCACGCGATGCGGCACAGGGCGGCGGCGCTCCGCAAGCTCTCAACTGGGTGGAGTTGGTGGAGCGGGTGGATAATTCGCATCTTCCAAATGCCATGTCGCTATCCACCAAGCTGCGGATGCAGGTGCGGGTCATCGAACTGGCACCCGGCAAGCTGGTGTTTTCGCAGCCCGATGGTTTCGAGGAGGATATCATCCCTGAAATCCGTCAGGCCCTGCTGGAACTGACGGGAGAGCGCTGGGATATCCAGCGCGGCGATGGTGAGGGCATGCCCACGCTGGTAGAGCAGGACGAAGCGTTGCGCCGCGCCGAGAAGCAACGGCTTGAATCGCATCCGATAATGGAAGCCGTGCGCACCCATTTCCCCGATGCACAGCTGGTAGAACCCGTGGAACAAGTGCGCGGCCGCAAGGATTGGTCGCGCGCAAGCTAACGAATTTCGCCCGCAAAACCGGGCCAGGCATTCCCTTCTAAGGAGATACTCACATGGAAAACATGGAAGAAATGATGAAAGCCGCGCAGGAAGCGGCACAGAAGATCCAGCAGCAGATGAACGATGCGCAGGTGAAGCTGGACCAGATCGAGGTTGAAGGCTCGTCCGGCGGCGGATTGGTGAAAGTTCGCGCCAGCGCGCGTGGCCGGATCATCGGCGTGAACATTGACGATAGCCTGTTCAAGGAAGAGGAAAAGTCGATCCTCGAAGACCTCGTCACCGCCGCCTTCAACGACGCGCGCGACAAGGCAGACCGCAAGGCTGGCGAACACATGGCCGATATGCAGCAGGGGCTGGGCCTGCCGCCGGGGTTCAATCTGCCGGGCATGGGGTAAGCGCCTTCTACCGCAATAGTCAGGCTGAGCACTATGTCATATAACCGTTTGATCGTTCTGGCCGCCTTGGCATTGCCAGGTGTGGCCCAGCCTGCTTTTGCGCAGGATCGCAAAGTGTTGCTCCCAAGCTCGAATTGGGAACTGCACTATGACACGGACAGCTGCGTATTGCGCAGAGGGTTCGGTGGTGAAGGTGAAGGCATCTTCTTCGAGCTGCGTCAGTTCGCTCCGGGAGTTTCCTATCAATTGCTGGTAGTCAGCGGCGATTTCGCTGTTCGCGATGATAGTCCCACCCTCCGCTATGGAAGTGACACAGATACCTTTGCGCCTGGCAATGCGTTGGTCGTTGAATACGACAATGGCGTTGAGGGTGTCATATTGAATGACAACATGTTTCCCGCTGCAACGAAGGCGGAAATTCAAGAATTGGACGAGGAAGAGCGGGCATCCCGTTATCGCAGTATGATGCTTGACAAAGCTGCACTGTCGGCGCGGGAAAGTGTTGTGAACAGCATTACCCTCGGCGATGTTTTTGGCGAGGATATCACGCTCAAGACAGGCGATATGCGTGCTCCGATGGACGCGATGCGCGCGTGTACCGATGATATGGTAACGCGCTGGGGTTTTGACCCTGCGATACAAAAGACGCTTTCTCGTCCCGCTATGCCGCGAAACAGCCATCGACTGGCACGGCGTGTGCAGGAGAATTATCCCCGTTCCATGCGCACCAGCGGCACGACCGCGCGAGTGCAGATCCGGTTGGATATTGACGCGCAAGGTTATGTATCAGGCTGCCATTTCCAGCTGCCGGTGAAGCAGGAGGCGTTCCGCAACGATGCCTGCAACAGCCTGAAGCTGGCACGGTTTGAGCCTGCGCACGATGCTGACGGCAACCCCATCGCCAGCTATTGGAGCAGCGCGATTTCCTACCTGCTCGACTAGGTCATGGTGTCAGGGAATGCAGAGACTTCGCCTTTCCTCATCATCTGTCGTAAGACCGATTTCGGGCAAAGGCGGTTTCTGGTTCAAGACAGCGTCCCAAGCGTTCCAGATTAGCTATCCACCCCTAACCGCAAACCGGGCGTTGCAGCCGCGCGGGGTCGCCCCCATATTCGGGATCAAGCCTAAATATGGAAATTGAAATGACCGCATTCCCCCTTCTCCCCCTTCGCGATATCGTGGTTTTCCCCGGCATGGTGGTGCCACTGTTCGTGGGGCGCGACAAATCGGTGGCCGCGCTGGAAGCGGCGATGGAAAACGGCAAGGATATCTTTCTTGTCGCCCAACTCGATCCGACATGCGACGATCCCGAAGCCGAAGACCTCTACGATCTCGGCGTGGTGGCGCAGGTGTTGCAGATGCTGAAACTGCCCGACGGCACAGTGCGCGTGTTGGTGGAAGGGCAATATCGCGCCAAGCTGGCCGAGATGCGCGTATCCGGTGATTTCGTGATGGCGCAGACCGAGGAGGTGGAGGAAGTCACCGCGAGCGGCACAGAAGTGTCTGCCATGATGCGCAGCGCGCTGGGCCAGTTCACAGAATATGCCAAGTCGAACAAGAAGATGTCGGACGAGCTTGAGGAAGAGCTGGACGCTATCGACGATGCCGGTCGCCTGGCCGATGCGATTGCCGCCAACCTTACGGCCAAGGTCGATACAAAGCAGCAGTTGCTGGCAGAAGGCGATGCGCTGAAGCGGCTGGAAACGGTGTTCTCCGTGATGGAGGGCGAGCTTTCCGTGCTGCAGGTGGAGAAGAAGATCCGCGGCCGCGTGAAGCGCCAGATGGAAAAGACGCAGCGCGAATATTACCTTAACGAGCAATTGAAAGCGATCCAGAGCGAACTGGGGGGCGAGGGCGAGGACGGCGACGAGCTGGCCGCGCTGGCCAAGCAGATCGCGGAAACGAAGCTTTCCAAGGAAGCAAAGGCCAAGGCCGAGGGCGAGCTGAAAAAGCTGCGCGCCATGCAGCCCATGAGCGCGGAAGCCACCGTGGTTCGCAACTATCTGGAAGTGCTGCTGGGCCTGCCGTGGGGCAAGAAATCCAAATTGAAGAAGGATATCGGCAAGGCGCAGGAAGTGCTGGATGCCGATCACTATGCGCTGGAAAAGGTCAAGGATCGCATTGTCGAATACCTTGCCGTGCAGGCGCGCACCAACAAGTTGAAGGGGCCGATCCTGTGCCTCGTCGGCCCGCCGGGCGTTGGCAAGACCAGCCTTGGCAAAAGCATCGCCAAGGCGACGGGGCGCGAATTTATCCGCCAATCGCTGGGCGGTGTGCGTGACGAGGCCGAAATTCGGGGCCACCGTCGCACCTATATCGGATCGCTGCCGGGCAAGATCGTATCCAACCTGAAAAAGGCCGGAACCAGCAACCCGTTGTTTCTGCTGGATGAGATCGACAAGCTGGGCCAGGATTTCCGCGGTGATCCGGCATCGGCGCTGCTGGAAGTTCTCGATCCCGAACAGAACAGCAGCTTTCAGGATCATTACCTGGAACTGGATATCGACCTTTCAGAGATCATGTTCGTCACCACGGCCAACAGCCTCAACCTACCGCAGCCGCTGCTGGACCGGATGGAGATCATCCGGCTGGAAGGCTATACCGAAGACGAGAAGGTGGAGATCGCGCAACGTCACCTGATTGCGAAGCAGGTGAGCGACCATGGCCTGACGGAAGGCGAGTTCGAGCTGACCGAGGCGGGTCTGCGCGATCTCATCCGGTTCTACACCCGCGAGGCGGGCGTTCGCACGCTGGAGCGCGAGATTGCCAAGCTGTGCCGCAAGTCCTTGCGCAAGATCCTTGAAAAAGAGGTAAAGAGCGTAACAATCACGCCTGACAATCTTGGTGATTTCATGGGTGTACGCAAGTTCAAGCACGGCATGTCGGAGGAAGAGGCGCAGGTGGGTGCCGTCACCGGCCTTGCCTGGACCTCGGTCGGAGGTGAATTGCTGACTATCGAAAGCGTCACTACGCCCGGAAAGGGTGAGGCGAAGACGACCGGCAAATTGGGCGATGTGATGAACGAGTCCGTCGCGGCTGCGTTCAGCTTTGTGAAGGCGCGCGCACCGGCCTATGGTATCAAGCCCAGCATCTTCCAGCGTAAGAACATCCACATCCACCTTCCCGAAGGTGCGGTGCCGAAGGACGGGCCAAGTGCCGGCGTCGGCATGGTCACATCGATCGTTTCAACGCTGACCGGCATCACCGTGCGGCCGGACGTGGCGATGACGGGCGAAGTGACCCTGCGTGGCCGGGTCTTGCCAATCGGCGGTCTGAAGGAAAAACTGCTGGCGGCACTTCGCGGCGGCATCAAGACGGTGCTGATCCCGGAAGAGAACGAGAAAGATCTCGTCGAGATTCCCGCCAATGTGAAGGAAGGGCTGGAGATCATTCCGGTCAGTCACGTCGATCAGGTGCTGGAACACGCCCTCACGGCGATCCCTGCTCCCATCGAATGGACCGAGGCAGACGACCTTGCCAGCCAGCCGCGAGGAGTCGGCGGCGGGGATTTGCCCGCGACCACCGCGCACTAAGCTTTCCGCGCAAGTTGTACATTCGCGCCAGCCGATGCATATTCGGCTGGCGCGACGTAACTTTCACCCTGCCAAAAGTGGGAAAGCTACGTTTTGTCTTGAAAATCCTCTCAGTTGAGCGGCTTTGCCTTTGACTCTGCCCCGAAAACTCGCTCAATTCCTGCCATCGCAGAGCGATTCACATTTTTCGTCTCGAGCACATGAGTTGAGGGGGTTCTCCACAATATGAATAAGAATGAAATGATCGGCGCAGTAGCAGATGCCAGCGGACTGTCGCGCAACGATGCGACCAAAGCTGTAGAAGCTGTTTTCGATACCATCACCGGCACGCTTTCCAAGGGTGATGAGGTTCGTCTCGTCGGCTTCGGCACTTTTTCCGTGGCCAAGCGCAAGGCTTCCACCGGTCGCAATCCGCGCACCGGCGAACCTATGACGATCAAGGCATCGACCCAGCCCAAGTTCAAGGCTGGCAAGGGTCTGAAGGATGCTGTGAACTAAAACCGCCGTATGCTTGTCCTGCTGATCGCAGGAAAAAAGGGCCGTCCTTCGGGGCGGCCTTTTTCTTTGGCGTCGGCCTGCTGTCAGTCGCCCAGGGCTCGCGTTGCAACGGCATAAAGTGCGATGGCGCCTGCGTTGGACACGTTGAGGCTTTCCATCGAACTGCTGATGGGAAGGCGTGCCAGCGCGTCGCAATGCTGGGCAACATTGTGGCGCATACCTTCGCCCTCGGCACCCAGAACAATCGCTACCGGTCCGGCAGGCAAAGCCTCGGCAAAGCTCGATTCGGCTTCTCCGGCCAGGCCCAGGCGCCAGTATCCAGCCTCCGCCATATCTTCCAATGCGCGGGACAGGTTTACCACGCGGATCCACGGCACGACCTCCAGCGCACCGGACGCCGATTTGCCGATCACGCCGCCCTCGGGCGGGGCGTGGCGATCCTGGGTCACGATAGCAGCGGCATTGAATGCCGCCGCCGACCGGAGCAATGCGCCAACATTGTGAGGATCGGTAACCTGATCAAGCACGACGATGGGCCTCGTGGGATCGCCATCCATCACATCTGCCAGCAGCAGATCTTCAAGTGGATAACATTCCAGCACCAGCCCCTGATGCGGCGCGTCCTTGGAAACGAGTCGGGCAAGATCTGCTACTTCCGCATATTCGATCGGGAAATCGGCAGGCAGTTCGCCATCGAGTGATTCGATGCCTTCGCGCGTGGCCCACAATTTGCGGTGCTGGCGGCGCGGGTTCATCAATGCAGCCTGCACGGCGTGGCGCCCCCACAACCGGACATGGCCCTTCGCGGCCCTTCCTGACCCGCGACCGCCCTGCATCCGCCCAGCGCGTCCGCGCAGTGCTTTCTTGTCCTTGCCCTTAGCCATTGTGTCTCGCTTTCATCAAACTTTGGCGCCTCCTGCCAGCACACCCATTGACAGGCAAGCGGCGCTTCGCCAAAGAGCCGCCTCTCGGCTGGATAGCTTCTGATTGCAGGAGCATACCAAGGCAGGCGAAAGCCTGCTTCCCGGCTCTGGTGTGGACAGGTGGCCGAGTGGTTAAAGGCAGCAGACTGTAAATCTGCCCGCGCAAGCGTACGCTGGTTCGAATCCAGCCCTGTCCACCACCGGCCTTTCTCATAACATCCCCGAAAAGTCCGAGAAATTGCAGAAAACCAAGGGTGTTATCGCCCTTACCGTCCGTACTTGACCGCTGCAATTTGCCTGCAGCCGGAGCCAAGTGTGCGGGTCATGTGGGGGTGAAGTGGCATACCCCCACACTTTGGTTTCGCAACTCGGTCCCGAAAAATGTGGGGGTAGAGCAATGGGCAAACTCACGGCGGTGGCGGCCAAGACTGCCTGGTGAATCCGGTCACCTATCGGGACGGTGACGGATTATTCCTGAAAGTGGACAAACGCGGCGGTGCCTATTGGAATTTGCGACTTCAGCAGGATGGCAAGCGACGAGATATCGGCGTGGGCAGCGCAAAACTGGTGACGCTGGCAGAAGCGCGCGCGAAGGCCGCCGAACTCCGCAAGGCCGTGAAGGTCGAGAAACGCGACGTGCTGACGGAGCGGAAGGACGAGGAAGCCGCAAAGGTCACCTTCCGCGAAGCCGCTATCCAATATCATTCGGAGAACGAGACAGGCTGGAAAAGCGATGTCTACGGTCGCCAGTGGTTGGCCAGTCTGGAGAACTACGCCTTCCCGAAGCTGGGCGATATGACGACCGGCGGGATCACCGCTGCCGACATCATCTCCGTCCTTACGCCGATCTGGCAGGAAATCCCTGAAACCGCTCGCCAGGTCCGCAATCGCATTTGCGCCGTGCTCGATTACTTCCATGCAAAGGGCTGGCGCTCTACCGAAGCGCCTTGGGGCAACAGCAGCCTGACAGCGGGGCGAGGACTGCCGCGACCGATTAAGAAACCGGCAAACCGCAAGGCGATGCC
>JBASBA010000455.1:0-5646 GCA_049650885.1 Alteraurantiacibacter sp.
CACCAGACCTGTCCTGAAGGGCAGGTATCTTGGAATTGGGGTTCAGATCGACAAAGCCCGATCCAAACTGCTCGCCATCGAAGATCTTGATCATCCAGGCATCGTATTGCGCTTCGGAAAAGCCTGCTTCCAGCAATTCCTCGAACATGATCGTAACCTTGACGCCATTGGGGGTGCCCAGTGAGTAAAGCTGGAAGGGATGGTCGCCCACAGGCAGTTCACTATCATGGCGCGCGCCGGCTGTGGGGCGATTGATGCCGGAGAACTTGCCGCCGTTTTCGGCAGGTTGCCAGACGGGGGGAGGGGTATAGACATCGGACATCGGCGGCTCTCCTGAAATGGGATCATATGATCGGCCAAGATGGGTTGCAGGTCAGGCCGCAGCAAGCAAGCTTTGCCAATCCCCGCGTAAAGCTGGACTTGGCACGTGCACGTCATCGGGGAATTGTGGAAGTGAGCGTGCGCAGGCATCATGGACTAAGGTCCAGTGTGGGCGTTTGCGAGGAACCGCTTGGCATATCAGTCCGTTATCGCGGGGTTATGGCCACTCGTCCTGCAAACCTGATCTATGTGGATGACAGCCTGCCCGGCATCACGCGAAAAGGTGCGGGCAAGGGTTGGGCATATTACGATCCCGATGGCAAATTAATCAGCAATCGCGCCGAGAAAAAGCGCCTGAACGCCATCGCCTTTCCGCCAGCCTATCGTGACGCATGGTTCTGCCCCGCGCATAATGGCCACATTTTGGCAACGGGGTATGACGACAGGGGCCGCAAGCAATATCGATACCATCCCGACTTTCGCAACTGGCGCGAAAGCGAGAAGTTCAACGGCTGTCTCGCCTTCGGTGCGAAACTGCCCCTGGCCCGCAAGCGGGTTGAGCAGGACATGCGCGCACCCACCGTCAGCAAGGAGCGCGCCGTGGCAAGCGTTGTGCGCCTGCTGGATCTTGGCGCAATTCGCGTGGGCAATACCGGCTATGCCAAGGAAAACCGCAGTTTTGGGGCCACCACCCTGCGCCGCCGCCATGCAGAGGTGACGGGGCGTATCCTGCGCCTGAGCTACAAGGGCAAGGGCGGAAAGCAGCGCGAGGTCGAACTGTCCGACACCGCTCTGATCGCGTGCGTGAAAAAGATGCAGGATTTGCCCGGTCAGCACCTGTTCCGATGGCTGGATGACGAGAACGAGGCGCATGACGTAAATTCGAGCGACGTGAACAGCTATCTGTCAGAAACGATGGGCGGTCCGTTCAGCGCCAAGAATTTTCGCACATGGCATGCCAGCGTCATGGCCTTTCGCCTGCTTGGCGAGGCGCGCGAAACGCTGACGATCAAGGCCGTGCTGGAACGGGTGGCCGATCATCTGGGCAATACGCCTGCCGTAACCCGCAAGAGCTATGTCCACCCTGCCGTGATTGATCTGATCGCAAGGCAGGAAGAATGGCGCGAGACGCTGCGCCTGCCGCGCCGCACGCAATATCAGAACCGCTGGGAACGCGGGCTGCTGGAATTCCTTGAGGAATCCCCTGCAGCAGAGGAATTGCTGGCCGCTGCGTAAAAGGTGCGCTGTCACGCGAGAGTCTTTAACATGTAATACGGATATTGTCTGGCTCAGGCATGATCCGTTACGCCCTGACCGCCTTCGCCATGCTTGCCGCCCCCACCACTGCCCATGCAGGAGACCTCCGCGGCAAGGTAAGCGATGCCGCTGCTTCGCCGGTTGCGGGCGCGCGGGTGATGATAGCCGAACTTGGTCTTGCCACAATTACCGATGCCGATGGCACATACCGCTTCGAAGGGCTGGACGCTGGAAACTATCGCATCGCAGTGCAACTTGCCGATGATGCGCGTCAGCATGTCAGCGTAAAGGTGCTGGATACGGGCGAAGCAACGCGCAACATCTTCCTTTATTCCGGCGCCGCGCTGGATCACGCCCGCAGCGGAATGAACCCGGTCGAGGCCATGCTGGCCGAAGCATTGATGGCGCAGGCATGGGAAGCGGCAAGCGAGATGACCGCGCAGGCGGATGCGCAGAACGCGCGCACCGCCCCCGAATTTCCCGGTTGAACCTTCCGCGCCAGTTCATCGCAATCCCTGTTCAATTCCGTGTGATAGCCGCGCCTCATGCGTGACTCCGGCAAAAGGCTGGGGTAGGTGTTTGCGCCTGTAACCAACACGAAGGACACCCGCCCATGCGTCGCACACTGATCGCCCTTTCGCTGGCCGCCGCGCCGATTTCCCTGCTGGGCGCCTGTGCACCGCAAATGCAGCAGGCAGGCGACATTGGCGGATACGACATGCTGGCCAGCCGCGCGACGATTGCCGATGTGGAGATGGCGCCCGATACATCCTATCTCAGCGCGGAAGAGCGGCAGGTCGTGAACCTGCTGATCGAAGCCAGCGGCTATATGGACGAGATTTATCTGCACCAGCGTGGCGAGGGGCTGGTGGAACTGCGGCAGCAGATCGCCGCAGCGGGCGATGCCGATACGCTGGACATGTTCGATCGCAATTTCGGCCCGTGGGATACAGTGGATGACAACCATCCCTTCTACGGCTCGCGCGATTGGCCAGAAGGCGCAGGCTTCTACCCGGATGATCTGACGCGCGAGGAATTTGACGCTTATCTGGACGCCAACCCCGGCCAGCGAGACGCGCTGATGAGCCCCTACACGGTGGTGCGGCGTGATGGCGCGGGCTTCAAGGCCATTCCCTACAGCGTGGAATATGCCGAGTTCCTGCGCCCCGCGGCGGCATTGCTGCGCCAGGCGGCAGGCATCACGTCAAACCCCAGCCTGAAACGCTTCCTCTCCTTGCGCGCCGACAGCTTCCTGTCCGATGATTATTTCCAGAGCGAAATGGCGTGGATGGACCTGACGGACACGCCCATCGAAGTCGCCATCGGCCCGTACGAGGTATACACCGACCGGCTTTATGGCACGAAAACCGCGTTCGAAAGCTTCGTCACGCTGAAGAACCCTGACGAAAGTGCCGCTCTGGATCGCTATGTCGGCTATCTGCGCGACATGGAGGGCAATCTTCCCATCGATCCGCAATACCATAACTTCACCCGCGGGTTCGAAAGCCCGATCGCCGTGGCTGACCAGATCCACGGAGGGGGCGACAATGTGCCCGGCGTGCAAACCATCGCCTTCAACCTGCCGAATGACGAGCGGGTGCGCGAAGCCAAAGGCGCGAAAAAGGTAATCCTGTCAAACGTGCTGGGTGCGAAGTTCGATCGTATTCTCGATCCTATCGCAGATGTGGTGCTGGCGCAGGAACAGGCCGCATTGGTCAGCCGCCGTTACATGCAGCTTTTCACCCTGTTCCATGAACTCAGCCACTCGCTGGGTCCGGGCACGATCACTGTTGATGGCCAGCAGACCACGGTGAACGCGCAGTTGCGGGAACAGTATTCCGCACTGGAGGAGAGCAAGGCCGATGTCATGGGCATCTACAACCTGCTGTACATGATGGAGCGCGGCGAACTGCCCGCTTCAGAGAAAAGCGAATTGCTGTCCACCGATGTCGCTGGCCTGTTTCGATCCATGCGGTTCGGTATCGAGGAGGCCCACGGCAAGGGCGCGGCTGCCCAGTATGGCTATCTGCTGGACTATCGCGCCTTCGCCTGGGACTCGGATAACGGCCATTACGTGATCGACGAGGATCGCCTCGTCAGTGGCATCACCCAGCTGCTCCGCACGGAACTGATGTTGCAGGCCAGCGGTGATTACGACGGCACCATCGCGTTTTTCAGAAAATACGCGCATCTGGATGAACATGCCGAGGCCGCGATTGCCGGGATGGACGATATCCCTGTCGATATCCGGCCGATCTATCCCGACGCGGTGTAGCCTGCCGGGAACGGCCCTGCGGGTGTGACTGTTGATGTGGACAGGGGAGACATCTTTCCTGCCCACCCCATGCAACGGCCCACATCCGAGGAGCCCGACCGATGAAAGCCTATCAACTCACCGGATATGGTAACGCCGACAAGGCGCAGATGCGCGATATTGCGATGCCGGAACCCGGCACGGGGCAGGTGCTGGTAAAGGTGAAGGCAGCGGGCCTGAACCCTGTGGATTACAAGATCCGCGACGGTATGCTCAAACCCATCCTGAAGCTGGACCTGCCTATCACCATGGGCAACGAAATGGCTGGCGTGGTGGAGTACAGCGGCAGGGGCGCAACCCGTTTCCTGCCAGGTGCGCGCGTGTGTGCACGCCTTGGCAAGGAACGGATGGGTGCATTTGCTGAATATGCCGTGGTGAACGAGGATCATTTGGCGGCCATTCCGGAAAAGCTGGATTACACGCAGGCAGCAGCAATGCCGCTGGCTGGTCTCACGGCGTTGCAGGCCTTGCGAGACGAGCTTGGTGTCGGGCCGGGTTTCCGCGTGCTGATTACCGGCGGCGCAGGGGGTGTGGGCACCTTTGCCATCCAGATCGCCAAGTCGCTTGGCGCACATGTCGTCACCACGGCATCATCGCGGGGCCGCGATCTGGTGGAGCGAATGGGCGCGGATGACGTGATCGATTACGAGAACGAGCAGTTCGAGAACGCGATCGAGCCGGTAGACGGCGTGTTTGACCTGATCGGTGGAGACACCCTGCCGCGTACATTCGGCATTGTGAAAAAGGGTGGCCGCGTTGTTTCAATCGCGGGGACGCCGGAACCACGCACCGCCACGCAAGATCTTGATGGAAAATACGGCCTTGCCGCCGCGTTCTGGTTCGCCAGCTTCAACCTGCGCAAACGGGCCCGCAAGGCCGGCGTCGATTACCGCTACCTGTTCATGCACCCCAGCGGCAGCGAGCTGACTTATCTGGCGACACTGGCCCAGCGCGGGCAATTGCATCCGGTGATCGACAGCACGCATTCGTTCGCGCAGATCAAGGACGCGATGGCCGAACTGGAAGATGGCCATGCGAAGGGCAAGATCGTCGTGATAATGGATGATTGACAGGCACCGCCAGTATTGTGGCACTGGATGCAGCGCCATCGCGGCGCTAAGGGCCTGATCATGCCAAACCCATCACCAGCCGCCATGCCGCCCGTTCGCGTTGCCGCGCTCTATCGTTTCGTGCGCTTTGAAGACCCCGCCAGCCTGCGCGGGCCGCTGCTGGCCGCGTGCCGCGATAACGGGGTAAGAGGAACGCTGCTGCTGGCGCCAGAGGGTATTAATGGCACACTCGCAGCCTCTGCCGATGGTATCGAGACGGTGCTGGGCCATATTCGCCGCCTGCCCGACTGCTCCGATGTAGAAGTTAAGTTTTCAGAGGCCGCGACGATGCCCTTCCACCGCATGAAAGTGCGCGTCAAGCGAGAGATCGTGACGATGGGGCAGGGCGATCTGGACCCCGCTGCGAACGCAGGCACTTATGTCGATCCGCAGGACTGGAACGAACTTATCAGCGATCCTGACACCATCGTTATCGACACCCGCAATGATTACGAGGTTTCCGTCGGCCAGTTCAAAGGTGCCATTGATCCCAAAACGCCCAGCTTCAGCGATTTTCCCGCATGGTTTCGTGCCGAGCGGGGGCGATTGCTGGGTGAGGGGAAAGCCCCGAAGGTGGCGATGTATTGCACCGGCGGCATCCGCTGCGAGAAATCCACCGCCTTCCTTGCGGCAGAGGGTGTTGAC
>JBASBA010000456.1:0-2466 GCA_049650885.1 Alteraurantiacibacter sp.
ATTTCGTGCTTTATATCATTAAAGTTTATTTGCGCTCGAAACTCACCACTTTCAAGCTGGCGTTTATACTGAGTGACTATGCCATAACTGGTGTTATCCGTCATATCCATATATTGATTAGCAAAGCCCTGAAAGGGTATTTTTTGATGCGTTAATTTAACCACTAGCTGTTGTTTTTCATCTTGCAGCGCTGCAGTTAATACATGATTTTGCACACGATATAGAGTATCTAATACTAAATCACCATTACCATCGTCATAACTATCAGCGTCTTCAAAGGCACCTTGATAATTTAAACTCAAGCTGCCACTGGCAAGTCGTGCGCCAACACCTACCGCTTGCGCATTATTTACACTGCGATACTGCGCCGACACATAACCTGAATGCCACGCTAACGTATCACTCTCACCATATTGCGCAGCAATGGTGTTTACTACAATAACGCCGGCAATGTTATCGCCACCAGCGCTTACTGGCGAAATACCTGCAATCACTTGATAAGACGATAGCTGATTAGCCGAAATATAAGATAATGGTGGGTTCATCTGATTGCCACAGGCCGCAGTAATATCTGCGCCATCGACCAGTACTTTAACTCTATCGCCCATCATGCCATTTAATATAGGTAAACTAGAAACGCCACCTGCCGCAGAGAAATCCACCCCCAACTCAGTTAAAAGCTGTTCTGCAGAACCTAAATTTGCATGGCTGTTAACGTTTTGGCCTTGTACCTCAATCACTTCAATTGAATCATCAGCAAGAACGTAAGGAGAAACTAAACTCGCTATGCAAAGTGCTAACGGAGAAAGTGCATAACGTGAATTGATAAGTGGATTGTGGTTGCTCATTTTATTCTTTAATTACAGCAGGTTTAAGATGAACAAAGTATATAGTGTGCGACGTTGCCTGAACACGTGACAAATTGTCGCACCTATAATGCTATAAACTCAGTGCTGAGAATATCGTAACTAGATAAGTAAACACCTTACCAGATCATTTCACCCATATGCACTTTAGCGCCTAATTCTAAACTACTGGTATCAGTAAATTCGGGATAAAGCGTAACCATTTTGGCGATTAACTCTTGGCTATTGTGACTGTGCTGTTTTGCTTTCACAAACGCAGTTATATAGTTAAAGGTAAAATCAATGGCGCTAGCATCTAATGCAGAGCCTGCTTCCATATGCCCAGGGATCACCATTGCTGGTTCAAGCGCTTTCATTTCATTGAGCTGTTTTAGCCACGCATCAATACTTTGCTGACTTTGCGTATCAGCCATCCATACATGGTGCCCAGCTGAAACGGCTACATTACCTAAAATTGTTTTATTTGCAGGGATCCATAAATAAGGACGATGCGCTAACACCCCAGCTTGCATTCTGATCTGAATTTCATGCCCTTCAAGCTGCAATGTTTGTAGTGAGTAACTTGTTGGAACAATGGGGTTTGCTGGCGCATTGCTGCCCATTTTAGGCCCCCAAAATGCGATTTTATTAAGACGATTTTTTGCAATTACTTGCGACACAGCCTCGGGAGTTATTAACTTTGCATTGGGGAATAGTTGCTGTAACAACTGCGCACCAAAGTAATAATCAGGATCTGCTTGGCTAATAAAAATGGTGGTTAACTCTTTACCTGAATCATACACTTTAGCTGCAATTCGCAGTGCATCCGCATTCGTAAAGCCACTATCGACCACAATAGCTTGCTTATCACCGTAGACGATACTTGAGTTAACCGTAAAACTATTACTATCAGCGTTATAAACATCCACCGTTAATTGCGACTTAGCCTGCGTACTTGCAGCCAGCATTAACAATGAAACAGATAGCGACTTTACTAAAACCTTCATTTAAGATACCTAAAATAAATACTGTTAGGTGAATAATAAAGAATTGATTAACTCAAATAAACGCACAACAATAAACATCATTATTTCAAAAAACGATCTAATTAATGGATAGAGTCACTGCCGCAAAAGTATTTTTGGATGTTGCTCACTCAGGTAGTTTTACAGCATCCGCTGAGCGCCTAAACATGTCACGAGCAATGGTAAGTCGCAGCATCGAAACAATGGAAAACTGGCTACAAACAAGGCTACTGCATCGCACTACCCGTAAAGTTGCCTTAACTAGTGCTGGTAAAGCATGTCTTGAAAATATTGAAAACTGGTATCAACAAAGTGAACAACTAGTTTTACACGCAACTCCTGATGCAGCGCTGACTGGCAGTATTCGCATTGCCACGAGTATGTCGTTTAGTCAGTCACAATTAATGCCCGCATTAAAACCATTTTTACAACAACACCCATTAGTGAATATTGAACTAGAATTAAATGACTCAGCAACCAATTTGGCGCAAAAACAAATAGACTTAGCAATTAGAATTGCTGCAAACCCAGACCCATCATTGATCGGCAAACCTATTGGTATTTGTCACTCTGCGATTGTTGCATCAGCTGACTAC
>JBASBA010000457.1:0-14190 GCA_049650885.1 Alteraurantiacibacter sp.
GTCCCCACTTGCGGACCTGATTGGGCGACACGTAAATATCGTCCGGGCCTGCCAGATAGTTCGACTCGGGCGAGCGCAGAAAGCCGAAGCCGTCCTGCAGCACTTCGATGGTGCCGATGCCGAGGATTTCTTCGCCCTCGTCAGCCACTTCCTTGAGAATGGCGAACATCAGTTCCTGGCGGCGCAGAGTCGAAGCGCCCTCGACGCCCAGCTCTTCTGCCATGGAAACCAGCTCTGCCGGCGCCTTCTGCTTGAGTTCTTTAAGATGCATTTTCGTTATATTCCATAGTTGGGATGCCGGCAGGTCGTATGGGCTTGGAGAAAGCAGACCCGGTCTCGCAAATGAATGGCGCGACCTTTTGCCGTTAGAGATCTAACGAGATATGTTTTTCGCAGACGCGGGTCAATTCGCAATTGATCGACGCTGGCAAACTTGCCCGAGATTCAGAACGGCTTGACGATTACCAGCACTACGATCAGCGCCACGGCAACGCCGGGCACCTCGTTCAACAGGCGCAGTTTCTTGCCGGAAAGAGGTCGCTCTCCGCGTGCCAGCTTCTTTGCATAGCTTGCCAGATAGCCATGATAGCCGGACAGAATCAGCACCAGCAGCAGCTTCGCATGGAACCAGCCCTGCGTATGCGCGCCAATTGCAACCGCAAGTGCCAAGCCCAGCACCCAGACCACGATGATCGATGGCAGCAGGATGATCTTCAGCAGTTTCCTTTCCCGATCGACATACTTTGCCGCCTCCTCAGATCCTTCCGGAGCTTCCTGGTGGTAGACGAACAGGCGCGGCAGCATGAACAATCCGGCCATCCAGAAAATCACGAAGATGAGATGGCCGGCCTTCAGCCAGAGATAGGTCATTAAGAACACATCCTGCATGGGGCGTATTTAGGGGCACAAGCGACTGGCGTCATCCCCTCATCCGCGAACGAGTTTCAGAAGGTGTTCGACATGGGCAATCGGCGTTTCCTTGTCGATCCCATGCCCCAGATTGAAGATATGCGGACGTTCGGAAAAAGCGGCAAGAATGGCACGGACAGATACGTCCATCGCGTCCCCACCGGCCAGCAGCAGCATGGGATCAAGATTGCCCTGCACCGGCATATCGGCGGGCAATTCCGCGTTAATCCAGACGGGGTCGGTCGTCTCGTCAATACCAACCGCGTCCACACCCGTTTCGCGGGCATAGGCCGGTAGCTTTGCGCCTGCACCCTTCGGAAAGCCGATGACCGGAATGCCAGGCCGCTGTTCGTGAATCGCGGCAGCAATGCGGGCATTGGGCGCGATAACCCATTTTTCGAATTGCGACGGGCTGAGTGATCCGGCCCAACTGTCGAAAAGCTGCACCGCTTCGGCGCCCGCATCGATCTGGCCAATCAGGTATTGGATGCTGGCACTTTCAATCGCGTCGATAAGCGAGGCGAAGCCCTGTGGATCGCGATAGGCGAGCTTGCGTGCACCGCCCTGATCTTTCGACCCCTGCCCTGCCACCATGTAGGTGGCCACGGTCCAGGGCGATCCGGCAAAGCCCAGCAAGGTGGTCTCAGGCCCCAAACGCGCCTTCACAGCCGCCACGGTACGGTAAATCGCCTCAAAGTGATGGAAGGCCCTCTCAAGCCCATTCCAGACCCCATCCACGAGAGGTGGCGCAAGCCGCGGACCTTCGCCGGCCTCGAACCAGAGGTTCTGACCCAGGGCATGCGGGACGATCAGAATGTCTGAAAACAGGATCGCGCCGTCGAAGCCAAAGCGGTCGATCGGCTGGATCGTGACTTCGGCGGCCGCTTCGGAATCGTAAACCAGCTCCAGGAAACCGCCCTTCTGAGCGCGAAGTTCGCGATATTCGGGTAGGTAGCGGCCAGCCTGCCGCATGAGCCACACGGGCCGCTTTTCAGTTCGCTTTCCGGCAAGCGTATCGAGGAGACATCCGGGCATCGAAGAGTCCAATCAAACAATAAATATATATATTATATAGGATTTAGGACGTTGTTGGTCCTGTGGATTATGGGGATTGGGTGCCTTTGCCCGAATTCTCCCGCATTGAGAACCCATTTCCAGCCGTGCGACTCATGCTTGCTAGTGAGTCAAACGAGTCTTCTCCCCGCTATCCCCAGACTGTTCACAAAGCACCCGAACTGCGCATGACTCGTCTCATGATTCCGGTTTGGGACGGGGGCTAACTTAAACGACAGCTTGTCCGCAGATTGATCCCGTGGTTTATGCTTGGGGTTATCCACATGGCCAGACTGCACCTTCATCTTCTCTCGGACTCGACCGGCGAAACGCTGGAAATGCTCGCCAAAGCGGCGCTGGCGCAGTTTGGCGATGCCGATGTGCAGCGCCATTTCTGGCCTATGGTTCGCTCCGTCCAGCATCTTGAGCGGATCATCGAAGACTTCAAGACCAATCCCGGCCTAGTCCTCTATACGCTGAGCAATGAGGCGACGCGCGACAGGCTGGAGGAATGCTGCCGCCAGCTTTCCCTGCCCCACGTGTCTGCGCTGGACCCTGTGGTGGAGGCGCTGGAAGAACGGCTTGGACAAGAAGCGCATGGCCGGCCGGGTGGCAAGAACAAGATGGATGCGGAATATTTCGAGCGTGTCGACGCTATCCAGTTCACCATCGCTCATGATGACGGAATAAGCTGGGACGATTGGGAAGAGGCGGACATACTGTTGGCGGGTGTTTCCCGCACGTCCAAAACGCCGACCAGCATCTACCTGGCCAATCGCGGCTACAAGGTGGCCAATATCCCGGTTGTGGTGGAAAGCCCGCCGCCCAAAAAGCTGTTCGGCCTGCATCATCCGATGGTTGTTGGCCTGACGACGGCCCCGGCCCGACTAATCCAGATTCGTCGCAACCGCCTGCTTTCGCTGAACGAGCGGACCGAGACGGCCTATGTCAACGAAGACAAGGTCAGCAAGGAACTTGCCTTTGCCAGGCGCATGTTCGCCGACAATGGCTGGCCGGTAATCGACGTGACTCGCCGCTCGATCGAGGAGACGGCAGCCGCCATCATCAAACTGTATCAGGAACGCGAAGGCAGGCGGGATGATAACCGGCCGCCGCAGAATGGACTGAAACCGATATGATCGTGCTGGCGTCGAAATCCGCGTCACGCCGCGCGATGCTGGAGGCAGCGGGTGTCTCGTTCGATGTGCGTCCCACCCCTGTCGACGAGCGAGCATTGGAAGCAGGCATGGACGGCGCCCCGCCACATACGGTGGCGCTGAAACTGGCGGAGGCAAAAGCCCTTGCAGTGACGGAAGCGGCCCTTCCTGTGCTGGGTAGCGATTCGTTGGTGGTGGTGGATGCTCAGCGGTTCGACAAGCCCGAAACACGGGAGGAAGCCGCCGTCCATTTGCGCGCGTTTTCCGGCCGCACGATGCAGCTTCACTCGGCCGCGGCTATTGCGCGTGGCGGAGAGATCGTCTGGCGTCATGCCGCCCGCGCCGATTTGCAAGTGCGCGCGCTGTCGGATGGTTTTGTCGAAAGCTATCTCGATGCGGAATGGCCTGCGGTCGCAGGCTGCGTCGGGGTATTTCGGATAGAGGCGCTGGGTGCCCAGCTTTTCAGGCAGATCGACGGTGATCAGTTCACCGTGCTTGGCATGCCGTTGTTGCCCGTGCTGGCGGCATTGCGGGAACTGGGGGAGCTGCCGCGATGACGAGATTTGCCGAAGTGATCGGCGATCCGATTGCGCAGTCCAAGTCTCCCGCCATTCACAATCACTGGCTTGCGCGACTGGGGATTGACGCGAAATACAGCCGCGAGCGGGTGAAGGCGGACGGCCTTGCCGACTATCTTGGCAAGCGCACCCCTGATGAAGAATGGGCTGGCTGCAACGTCACTATGCCACACAAGCTGGCAGTGATGCCCCATCTTGATCGCTTGGATCCTCTCGCCAGCCGCATCGGCGCGGTGAATACCGTGGTGCGGGAAAAGGATGGCTCGCTTGTCGGCCACAACACCGATGCCGCCGGCTTTCTGGAGCCACTGAAGACACAGCTTGAGCGCAAACACTATTTCCGCATGGCCCGCGTGTTGGGTACAGGCGGCGCCGCAAGGGCGATCGTGGCCGGTTTGCTGGAGCATGGCTTTACCATCGTGCTGGCAGGTCGCGATCCGACAAAGGCGCAGGCCATGCTGGATGAGCTAGACCCGGGCGACCGTCACCATGCCGCCCCCCTGTCGCATTTTGCCGAGCCGACCGATTTTGAATTCGACGACCGCGAGGGATGTCTGGATCTGGTGGTGAATGCCAGCCCGCTGGGGATGCAGGGCCAACCGCCACTGGCGTTTGATTTCAGCCATGTTCCACCCGAAAGCATCATTTACGACATCGTCACGGCACCGCTGGAAACACCGTTTCTACAGGCCGCGCGATCGAAAGGCTTTAGCAACATCGACGGGTTATCCATGCTGATCGGGCAGGCCGCCATCGCATTCGAGAAATTCTACCACACGGCCCCGCCCCGCGAGGAGAACGACGTGGAATTGCGCGAAATACTGACCCGATGACCAGCTCTGGTCCGCGCATCGTCGGTCTGACCGGCTCGATTGCCATGGGCAAGAGCACGGTGGCAAAGATGTTTGAAGCTGCAGGCGTCCGCGTGTTCGATGCCGATGCCGAAGTGCGGCGGATGCAGGGTGCGGGTGGTACATTGCTGCCCGCTATCGAAGCCGCATTTCCCGGCAGCACCGGGCCGGAGGGTGTGCGCCGCGCGGAACTTGGTGCCATCGTATTCGGCGATGCTGACGCGCTTGCCCGGCTGGAGACGATAGTGCATCCCGCAGTTGCGGAGAAAAGAGAGCAATTTCTCAAATCCAGTGCCGACGCTGCGATGGTAGTGTTCGATATACCGCTATTGTTCGAAAAAGGTGCCGCCACGCTGGTGGATACGGTTGTGGTCGTCTCTGCACCGGCCGAGGTCCAGCGTGACCGGGTGCTGGCGCGCGAGGGTATGACGCAGGAGAAGTTTGCGCAGATCCTGGAAATCCAGCTTCCCGATGAGGAGAAGCGTGCCCGCGCCGATCATGTGATCGACACCGGCACCACGCTGCAGGAAACGCAGGCCCAGGTTCAGGCTCTGGTGGACAAGCTGAAAGCCGACTTGCACAGCTGAGCCAACTCGCGCGATAGGATGGCCATGCGCGAGATTATATTTGATACTGAAACGACCGGTCTCGACCCCCGGACAGGCGACCGGCTGGTGGAAATCGGCTGTATCGAAATGGTAAATCGGGTCGCGACCGGCCGCAGTTTCCACGAGTATTTCAATCCTGATCGCGACATGCCGGCGGAGGCTGAGAAGATCCACGGCCTTTCCGCAACGTTCCTGTCCGACAAGCCACGTTTTCCAGAAAAGGTGCAGGGGTTGCTGGAATTCATCGGCGATTCGCCATTGGTGGCCCACAATGCCCAGTTCGACTTCGGTTTCCTGAATTTCGAACTGGAACAGTGCGGAATCGGTGAAATCGGCAACGACAGGATGATCGATACGCTGGTGCTGGCGCGCCGTCGCCATCCCGGTGCAAAGCATTCGCTTGATGCATTATGCTCACGCTATGGCGTGGATCGCAGTCACCGCACGTTGCATGGCGCATTGCTGGATGCAGAATTGCTGGCGCAGGTTTATGTCGAACTCACCGGCGGGCGGCAGATCGGTCTGCAGCTTGCGGTCGACAACACCTCTGAGGAAAAATCCACAGCCACACATTTCGTCCCGAAAACAGGGGAGTACCGCGCACCCCGCCC
Organism: Alteraurantiacibacter sp.; assembly: GCA_049650885.1. GTDB lineage: Bacteria > Pseudomonadota > Alphaproteobacteria > Sphingomonadales > Sphingomonadaceae > Alteraurantiacibacter. Next base: position 5,768 of record JBASBA010000457.1, read on the forward strand.
CCATGCAGCCAGCGAAGCGGAAATCATCCGGCACAAAGCCTTTTTGAAATCGTTGCAATCTCCCCTCTGGACCTCGTGAGACATACGTCCCACATGGGGTAAGAAGCGAACGATAACAAAAGGAGCGACGCCTCATGGATATTCGCGTATCTGGACACCAGGTTGATACAGGTTCTGCCTTGCAGGAGCACGCAACCGACCGACTTGAGACCATCGTCGAAAAGCACTTCAAACGCGCGATTTCTTCCTCGGTTACGCTTGGAAAGGCACCCGCCAGCGGGTTTGCCGCCGACATTGTTCTGCATGTGAATCACGGCCTTATTTTGAAGAGCCACGGTGAAGCGCAGGATGCGCATGCCGCGTTCGACCAGGCTGCCGAGAAAATCGAAAAGCAGCTGCGCCGTTACAAGCGTCGCCTGAAGGACCGGCACGAGCAGGTTGCCCATGCCGCCAAGGAAGAAGAGGCCGCTTACACGATCTTTGCATCGGAAGAGCCCGCAACCGAAGAAGAGGCTGGCGAAGAGTCACCTCCCGTCATCGCGGAAACACGAATTGATGTGCCCGAAGTCAGCGTTTCCGACGCTGTTATGCTATTGGACTTGCGGCACACGAACGCCCTGTTCTTCAAAAATGCTGGCACCAGCCGACATAATATGGTGTATCGCCGGGAAGATGGCTCGATTGGATGGGTCGAACCGTCATAATCGCCAGCAGAGCATAAGCCACGCTGAGGCGGTATTAACCGGGTAGAGGTGTTTGCATTGGCGCAGTGCGCCATAAGGCGCGCCGCACTGCCGACAGGGTAATACGAGTTAATTGTAGCAATGGATTCGATCTTTCTGATGAAACCCGAATCGGTCTGCGTAACGCAGGCCGAGGGCAAGGACGATATCCTGCGCCGCCTCAGCGACCTCTTTGCCGAAGCGTTTGAACTCGACGCAGCAGCGGTTCTCGACAATCTTGAGGAGCGTGAGAAGCTGGGCAGTACGGGTTTTGGCCGCGGGGTGGCGATCCCGCACGCCCGTATGCCTGAAATGACAAGCCCTGTGGCTGCCCTGATGAAGCTGGAACGTCCCGTCGCTTTCGCCGCAGCAGACGGGCTGCCGGTCAGTCTGGTTTTCGGATTGCTGTCTCCCGCGGCCAGCGGCGCGACCCATTTGCACGCGCTTGCCGCAATCTCGCGCCTGGTTCGTGACGAGCGCGTGAACGATGCGCTTTGCGATGCGACTGACCGTGAAGCACTTTACAGCGTGCTCACCAATGCAATGGACCGAGACGCTGCCTGATCCTGCACGCAGAGCCGATGGCAGCGCTCAGGACGCGCATTTTCGTGCGTTGGAGAAACTCTACCGCGCCGCACCGGTGAACAAGCTGTTCGAATCGCAGCTTGAGATTATCGGGGAAGGCCAGGCCCGGATCACATTCCAGACCAACGAAAGGTATTTCCACGCGGCCGGGGCAACCCATGGAACGATGTATTTCAAGATGCTGGACGATGCCGCCTTCTACGCGGCCAATTCGATGGTATCGGACCGGTTCTTGCTGACGACGGGTTTCAATCTTCACTTCACGAAGCCCCTGCGTACAGGCCGGGTCATTGCAGAAGGCAAGTGGATCAGCGGAAAACGCAGGGTTTTCATCGCCGAAGCGCATTTGATGGATGAGGAAGGTGATGAAATCGGGAGGGGTACGGGCACTTTCATGCGGTCGCATATCCCGCTCTCCGGCCTTGACGGTTACCGGCAAGCGGATTGAGCGCATGATGGACGATCGTATTCCCGCGCATCTGGAAGTAAGTGGCCTGATCCGCGCTGTAGAAGCTGCAGGCGGCTTTGGCATGGTTCTTTCCAAAGGGGAGCGTACGGCTGGAACCATGATGGTAGTGTGTTGTAATCGCGCAACTTTGGCCCGTGCCTACGAACGTATGCCGCAGCTCGATGGCAGTCGAAAATGGACACTTTCGAAACAGCAAGACGTTGAAAAACCACATGATTTTACAGAATACTGCCAACGCAGGGGGCAGCTGGATCCGGATCTTTGGGTGGTAGAGCTGGATATCGACAATGCAGAACGCTTCATCGATGTTGCAGTGCACAACGGTTGACTCTGAAACCTGACGGGCTATCTGCGCCTGACTTTCCGACAGCGTAGGTTGTTAGGCATCGCATTCCGGCGATGGCTTTCAGCGCGCAGACGGGGGGATGACCGGCAGGGCCATTTTCATGGTCGCGGACGACAAGCGGTGAAGGTACACCGCGTCAGCAAACCTGCTCTGGTGTCTCACCGCCTTAAGTGACGGCATAGATGAAATTTATCAGCAAGCGAGTTGGGGCAAGCGCCCTGGCTGCACTTTTTATCGCTACCAGCTTTGGCGCTGCCGGCAGCGACGCCGTGGCCCAGGATCAGGCCGAGCAGACCGTGCTCGAAGTGACCCAGACCGAAACTGCATCGGACGCCGCAGTTTCTCCCGCTCAATCCGAAGTCCGCTTCGTGATGAACGAGGTAGTGCAGGAACTGCCCGAAAAGTCCGAAGTTCCCCAAAAAACGTATAACGCACAGAATGACGCTGCATCGCTGCGCGAGCTTGTGGGTGATGTGGATACCGATGGCGAACTATCGCGCGAGATGATGTGCCTTGCGCAGGCCGTATATTTCGAATCGCGCGGAGAATCGCTGGACGGCCAGCTGGCTGTAGCCCGCGTTATCGTCAACCGCGCCGAAAGCTCACGCTTCCCCGACGATTACTGTGCTGTCGTAACGCAGCGTTCGCAGTTTTCCTTCGTGCGCGGTGGCAACATTCCCGCACCCAACCACGGCACACGCGCATGGACGAAGGCCAAGGCCATCGCCCGCATCGCACACCGTGATCTGTGGGACAGCCCCGCGCATGACGCGCTGTATTTCCACGCGACTTACGTTCGACCAAGCTGGGCCGGCCGTTTGACGGCACGGGCCACCATCGAGAACCACGTTTTCTATCGGTAACAGGGTGCAGCGTTCTGCGGGACTGACGAAAACGCATTGACGCCAGGTCATAGCGTAGAAGTCTAGTCCCTCAGCTCCACCCATACGGGCGTATGATCGCTGGACTTCTCTCGTCCGCGATATTCCTTGTCGACGCCGGCCGCGCTCATGCGGTCGGCCGCTTCTGGTGACAATAACAGGTGATCGATGCGGAATCCGTGGTCACGCTGCCATGCACCGGCCTGGTAATCCCAGAAGGTCCACACACCGCCGCGCGGATTGAGTGTATCGATCGCGTCCGTCCAACCGTCTGCCAGCAGGCGGGCGTAGGCATCGCGAGATTCGGGCTGCATCAGCGCGTCGTCTGCCATGGCCCTGACGGACCAGACGTCCTTGTCCTCAGGAATGACGTTGTAATCGCCCAGCACCACTGTGGGCTGCTCCAAAGCAGACAGTTCCGCCATGCGAGCGCGCAGCAGCTTCATCCATTCCAGTTTGTAGTCGAACTTTGGTCCGGGTTGCGGATTACCGTTTGGCAGATACAGGTTGCAGATGCGCACGCCATTGACGTCAGCCTCCAGATAGCGGGCCTGCTCGCCCTCCCCTTCCTTTGGGCCATCGATACCAAGACCGCGCCCGGCTTCTACAGGCATCTGGCCATCTGCAAGAATGGCGACGCCATTGAAACCTTTCTGGCCGTGCCAGATCGCCTGGTAACCAATGTCTTCGAATTCCGAGGCCGGAAAGCCTTCATCCTGGGTCTTGATTTCCTGTAGACAGGCAACGGCGGGGCGCGTCTCCTCCAGCCATTCCTTCAGGCGCGGCAGACGCGCCTTGATCCCGTTAATGTTGAAACTGGCAATCCGCACGAAAGCGCTCAGATACCGAAGGAACTGCCGCAACCGCAGCCGGCGGCGGCATTGGGGTTTTCAACCCGGAATGCAGCACCGCCCAGCGATTCGACATAATCCACGGTGCAGCCGGCCACGAGGTCGAGGCTGACGGGATCTACGATCAGTTTTACACCGTCCGTCTCGCTTACCGCGTCGTCGGCGTCCGTCGTCTCATCCAGATCAAACTTGTACTGAAAGCCGGAACAGCCGCCACCTTCGACCGAAAGGCGCAGGATCGCGGGCTTGCCCTGTTTGCGGGCAATCAGGTCGACGCGCGTAGCGGCGGCTTGCGTGAGTGTAAGAGAGCTGGTCATGTCAAACGATGTAGTGCTCCTTCGCCCAGTCCTCAAGCAGTGTCCTGAAGCAATGCGCTCAAGCGGTGGTGATGTACTCGCGCATTTGCTGCGCTTCGTTCTCGATCATTTCCATGCGATGCTTCACCAGGTCGCCGATGGAGACAAAGCCCACCATCTTTTCGCCGTCCATCACCGGCAAATGGCGGATGCGCCTGCGCGTCATCAGGGAAAGCGCTTTCAGCACATCAGTTTCCAGTTCGATCGTAATCGCAGGCGATGTCATGACATCGGCAATCGGGCGGGCCAGCACATCGGCGCCATCACGCGCGACGCAGTAAAGAAGATCCCTCTCCGAAAAGATTCCGGCGATCCCATCGGCATCCATCACCGGCAGTGCGCCGATCTTTTTGTCCGCCAGCAGTTTTGCCGCCAGATGGACACTGTCCTGCGGCGTGCAGGATACAATCGTGTGGTCGCGACTCGCGACGATATTGGCAATGGACATGAGGGCTTTCCTTTTTTGCTGCTCTCGCGGAACTTGGCCTGATTGTGCCACGACAGGACGGGTCTGGGCAAATCATACCCTATTGGACCATTGCAAGAACGCAGAGGCAGGGCCATTAGAAAGGGATGGTCAACCCCTCTCCGCTCGATAATCCCGAAAATGCCGCCTTCGCATGGGCGCGCTTTCGAAGATTGATGCGGCTGATGATGGGTATAACGCTGGGCACCGTGGTGATTGCCCTCGCTATTCTCTACAAGCAGACGGACGAGGTTTCTGCGCATTTCTTCATCGCCACCGCGCTTGGCATCGGCTTTTCCATGCTTTTGATGAGCGCTCTTATGGGGTTGGTGTTTCTTTCCAGCGGCACCGGACATGATCACTCGGTAGAGCATGATCTTGATAAGCTGGACCCGAAGGCCAAGCCCAGGGATCGCCGCACACTCGGCTGGAAGAATGGGGCGGAGCGTTAGGCGCCCCGCTTAACGGTGTTGCGGGCGGAGGCGGAATTCCTCCACAGGATTGCCGTCGATCAGGTGCTCTTGGATAATTCGTTCCAGCACATCTTCAGTGCATGATCGATACCAGACGCCATCGGGCCAGACGACCGCGACCGGCCCCGCTTCACAAACCTGAAGACAATCGGCCTTGGTGCGTTGCACACCGCCCTTGCCCGCAATGCCAAGCTGTTTCAGCCGACGTTTGAGATACTTCCAGGAGCGTTCACCAACCTCGCGGTTGCAGCACTTTTCCTTCTCGGCCATCGCGCAAATGAAAATGTGCCGCTCGATCTTCTCGCCACCGATCTTGGCAAGCGCGCGCTCGGCCTTGGCTATATCGCGTTCGGTGCTCAGGACTTTTTCCCTGCGATGCGCGAAATTTCGGCTTTCACCAGCCGCTCGACGATTTCCGGCAGGTTTGCATCAAGCCATTGCGCCAGCATCGGGCGGACCATTTCGCGCACCATGCCTTCCAGCGATGTTTCGCCGGAGCGGACGATCTGCGGTTTGGCAGGCGGATCGGACAGCATGGATAGCGCTGCGAGTGACTGGCGCATGGCGTCCGCTGCGGTGTCTGTAGTGAGGTTATCCGAAAACTCGCGGTCATCGTCCAGTGGCTGGCTCTCGGCCTCATCCTCGTTGATGGTGGAGCCTATCATGCCGAGGTCCAGAACATCGTCATCTTCGGATTTCTCCGTTTCCTGCCGCGAAACCAGGCCTTCGCGGCGGCGTGTCTTGCTTGCCTGGGCCGCGTCATTGGCATCGCGGGCGATTACCCTCTTGATCGAATCGAGGATTTCTTCGACCGATGGTTCACCTTCCTGTCGCATTCAGTCCCCCCGGGTATCGAACTGTGGTGGCGCGGTGTCAGAGTAATCGATGATCTCGGTGTCGAAATCCTCGAGTGATGTGCTGCCCTCAATTTCCCCGTTGGGCGCCATGATGTCAACGGTGCGTGAACTGGTGGCTTCCGGTTCGGGATCGCGCTGCCAATCCCAGATGATGCCGCGAACGCGCTCGTAATTGTCGATCGGGTCGTAGAGAACGCCCTCTTCGCCCAAACCAAGGTCGCGAGCCTCGGCCCTGCCCATCGCTGCCAGCAGGGAAAAGCCGGCGACATAGGCATTGCGCCGCGCCGTCACCAATTGAACCTGTGCCCGCAACAATTCCTGCTGCGCGTCCAATATGTCCAGAACAGTCCGGTTGCCGACAGTGTTTTCCGCACGCACGCCTTCCAGGCTGAGGGAAGCTGCATCAACTGCCGTCTGGCTAGATGCGATAATCGCATTGGCTGCGCGCCAGCTGGAATAGGCAGCGCGAACCTGGGCGATTATGTTGCGCTCTGTCGCGATTACCTGCTCAAGCTGTGCCTGCGCCTGCGCGGTGGCCTGTCGTTGCTGGGCGGCCACCCTGCCACCCTGAAACAGCGGCAGCGTCAGACGGACGCCCGCGCTGGCACTGGTTGCGCTCTGATCTGCTGTGCTTCCGGGAACCGCGCCCAGGGAGCCCAGAAAGTTCTGGTAGCCACCATTGGTGAAAACACTGACCGTCGGCAGGCGGCCCGCACCGGCAACTTCGATGTCATAGCCTGCAGCTTCGGCGCGCTCCTGTGCGGCGATGAGATCGGGATTGTATTCCAGGGCTACGTCCACGGCCTGCGTGGGGCTTTGCGGCAAACCCGGCAGCGGCGGTGGCGGCTGAAGATTAGTGGGCGCTTCGCCGATCAGCGCAATGTAATTCTCCCGTGCGGAAAGCAGGTTCGCCTGCGCCGTTCGCAAGTCACCGCGGGCCAGCGCCAGACGACTTTCAGACTGCGCCACGTCGGTACGGGTGAGATAACCGATGGCGAACCGGTCACTGGTGGCTTCCAGATTGGTGGCCAGCACATCGACATTGTTTTGCGACAGGCTGACCAGTGCTTCGTTCAGTATCACGTTCATATAGGCCGAAACGACCTGCGTGAAAATGGAGCTTTCCGTGCCGCGAAGATCGGCCCGGCCTGCCTCGACCCGGTTTTCCGCCGCCAGGATGCCGTTCTTCACGGCGCCACCCTGGTAGAGCGGCACTGCCAGGTCGATGCCTGCGTTCAACTGGCGGTCCGGAGAGATGAAATCGGTGGAATCCTGTACCAGCGCCTCGGTATAGGTCGTGGTGGTGTTGACCGAGGGGAGGCGCTGCGAACGCTGGATAACCACGTTTTCGTCAGTGGCGCGCTGCTGCGCCCGTGCTGCACCCAGCGTGGGATTGTCGAAATACGCCTGAGTCAGCGCTTCTTTCAGCGTATCGGCCGAAGCGGGAGAGGAGAGCAGGCTGACACCTGCCAATGCGGTGGCCAGCCGGAGGGCGGCGCGCATTTTCAGAAGCTCCAGCCCTTGGGCTTGTCAAATTCTTTGAGGTGCGGAATGCCGATATCGTAAACCGGCATCAGCGATACACCGCTGCTGTCCTTGCGACCCACGGCGATACGCGTCACGCCATTGCTTACCATGCCGGTAATAATGCGCGCACCATCAGCCAGCCGTTTGGCGAGAGCTGCAGGAACTTCCTCGACCGCGCCATCGATCACCAGCAGGGTGGCGCCCTTGCCCTTCGTGCCCTTGCCCATTGCGTCTTCGGGGCTGATTACGATCAGTTCGCCAACCATGGGACGCAGCAGTTCGGCCAGATAGCCGGAGCCTGCGTCCACCACGATGGCCTTTTCCGCACCTGTGGGTGCAGCCTCTTCCAGCATCTTGCCCTGCACCAGCGGAGCCGGCAGCCACGCGCCGTTTTCCAGCCGGATTGCGCGATCCATATATGCCACGCCCTTGCTGGCGGCCGGCACGAAATCCTCACGCGCAACCTTGGCCATCCGGCGGATGACGGCAGGCGCGTTCACGCCGCTTGTGCGCAACTGGCTGTCAATCATCGCGCGGCGCGCGGGATTGCTGGAGATATTGGCTGCTTCTGCAGAATCGAGCGGGTCGGAAATCACTGCGTCAAACTCTCGTGCTTGCGGGACGAATTGGCCTTAGGGGTTGCCGAGGCCACGGGCAATGGCCGCGTTGTCGCAATTCGTCACGGAACTGGATTGGACAATGAAACACTTTTGACGGCAAGGGGTGGCAAAGCCTATGGGCAACTCGATAAACAGGAGTGCAGAAACGATGAGCGACATGATCACCATTCGTGAAGAGGACTTGATCGAAACGATCGCCGACGCACTGCAATATATCTCCTATTACCACCCGATGGATTACATCCAGGCGCTGGGAGAGGCGTACAAGGC
>JBASBA010000458.1:0-10037 GCA_049650885.1 Alteraurantiacibacter sp.
GTATGACAACGCCATCAAAATGTCCGTCCACGATAGGAATGTCATGCGCGTCGGCCACCACCTGCACGCGCCCGGTGTTATAGATATCGAATGCGGTAACGGCGATAGCGTTTTTCAGCTCGCTGATAAGGGCATCGACATTGCGCCGGGTTGTCTCCTTCTCAGGAGAAAGCAGCGACTTGATAAACTTCGAGACAAAGGAATATCGTGGCCGCTCGATAACGCTTGCGGCTTTGGTCAGTTCAACGTCCTCACGCTTGATTACGGAGTTCTGGAAGTCGATCAGAACCGGCGTGTTGCCTGCTACGGGATAATCCAGTGCCTCGTTATTACCATTGCGCAAAGTTACGCGGCCTTCACTGGATAGCAGAGGCTCTCCGGTGCGCGGGCACTGTAAAGCGCCATCGAGATCGTCAATCGTTGAAAGCATTGATGCCTTGGTTAAACTATTAACGAAAGTAAACGTTAACGAGTGCTGGTTGTAAAGTGCGAATTATCCCGCTGTTTGTTTCCCTGATTTGAGGAGCGGCGTCGTTTGCTGGCCAATTCCCTATAAACCTTACTAACCTCCGCGACATGGCGTTCGCTGGTGAAGCGCGTTTCGGCCATTGCGCGTGCGCGGCGGGTGAGTGCGATCACTCGCTCCGGCGCATTGAGCAGATCGAGGGTTGCGGCCGCCATCGCCTTTGGATCCTCCGCCGGAACGATGATCCCGCAATCGGGAGCCACAGCTTCGGCATTGCCGCCAGACCGGGTGGCGATCACAGGTGTTCCTACCAGCATCGCCTCCACCAAAGTGCGGCCCAGCGGTTCGTTGAGTGCGGTGATAAGCAATGCATCGCAGGCCGCGATCCAATCGTGGCCCGGTTTGCGATATCCCATCAGCTTAACAGGAGGTGCGTGGCGCGCATCGCTCAGCCGCTCCTGCATATCGGCATACACTGCTTCGTCCTCAGGCTCTCCGAACATGACGCCGAGCACAGGCCGATCGGATATCCGTTCGAGTTCCGCGATCGCTTCGATGAACATGGAAGGGCGCTTGCGCACGATATATTGACCGAAATAGCCGCAGATGATCGTATCATCGGGATAACCGAGTTCGGATAAGAGTTGCTTGCGCATTTCATCCCGATCGACCGAAATGTTCACATCGAACGGGCTGTGGATGACGCGGGCCTGTTTCAGCTTTCCCCACCGGCACCGCGGCAGTGAATATTCAGAAACGCTGACAATCTGGTCAGCCAGAAGGGGTGCGATGAAACTCGTGCCGCGGGCATCGGGATCGCCGCGATGGTACCAGACCATGCGAGAGCCCGCGAGCTTGGCCGCCAATGCCCAACTGGCGTGGCTGCGGCCATCATTGGTATGAACCACATCGACACCCAGATCTTTCAGCAGGCGGGCGCGGCCAAAAATGCGAGGCAATGTGCGCAGCGCGCTGCCAATGCCGAAACTGCGGCCCACGGCGAACGGTTTCGCCAGTGCGCACGGGTCTGTCAGTTGATCATAATCACTGAAAAGTTCGGCAATCCGCCCGCCAGGAACCTCGATTACCACGATCACGCGGTATTGGGACTTGGGCAAGGCGTCCAGCAGGCCTTTCAGCGAGATATGGCTTCCGCCAATCCGATCGCCGGCAAACGCCATGCAGATCGTGATTTTCCCCTCGGATTCCATCGGGCCGGACATTCTACGCTCCAATTCTGCCCGAAAGGACTTCTATCTCGCGAAGCACCGTTACGATGCGATGCAGATCAGATGTCCGGGACGGGATAATACTCGTGACAAGATGATATACGTGGAGAGCAAAAAGATCAAGCTATCATTGGTATAACAGCTCGCAGCATAGGGAGGACAGGTCTTGATATTCACCTGTCCGGCTCTGCTGTTCGTAGCGGCATCATGCGACGTAAAGTAAATCGTTGCGGGCGGTGTCTCTTATTGGAACACGGACACGGCTGCGGGTTTGGCCTTCACCGTCCGCAGTTCGCGCTTGGCAATTTCGCCGTGCCGAAGAACTCGGGCGATGCGTAGCGGGTGTGATCGGCGGCAAGCATGCTCAGATATTCTTCGATATTCGGATAACCGTCACCGTCAGCATCTGCATTGGCATCCCAGCGGTTGGGGTCTGTATTGCTGAACCGGTTTTCCCATGCATCGGGCATCCCGTCATTGTCGCTATCGGTTAGGGGATCGTGCCCCGCCGTAATGCGCGCAAAGCCGCCGTAGTCAGCCGGATTGCCACTCGTGAAGCCACCCTGGAACAGATACGGCGCACGGTCACAGGTCTGGAAATCCTCAATATACAGCGCATCCACATTGTCGCGGCAATAGCCCGAGCGGCACAAGATCGCCCCGGCCTGCTCAATGACCGTGCGCTGCGCCGTGCGCGCGTCAGTCAACATCCACGGACGCAGATAGTTTTCGGAGATGCCGGGCGCGTAAGTCCAGTCGTTCACGAATACGCTTGGGTTGATCGTCGACCCCGGATAGGCCCCGGCCCCCCTGCGGCTTTCATTGCCCGCGCGGAAAACCGAGAAGCCGAAGGAAGTGTCGGTCGCCCTGTCAAACAGGGCGGGAAAGAAGGATTCCGGTCGGTCCTGCGACAGCACGCCTTCCATGTTACTGTTGTTGACCCAGTTGAGGTAAACGCTGCCGAACTGGTTGGATACCAATCCCGGCTCGCTGATGAAGTTGTAGACGGTGTTGCCGATAAAATCGATCTGGCCAGTGGTGCCAGACGGTGCCTTACGCGTGCCTGCAGCCATGTTGGCCCCGCGTTCATCGCCATGTTGTGACAGGTTATATGCAACTGTTGCACGATTGGCCGGCTTCATGAAAAACGTCTTGCAGTGATAGGTGCCGGGATCGTGGCCCGCATCGCGGCACAGGTTTGGCCCGATCATGGAAAACTGCACCGTGCAATCGCTGCACACGGCATCCAGGCTCTCGTCTGTCCCGAACATCGCCGTGACATGATCCAGCACCTGAAAGCGGCTGTCCCCGATGCGAACGGAATCACCATTGCTGCTGGGCGCATCGGTGTGGTTTCCATAGCGAAGGCGGATATGGCGCACGATCGCGTTGCTTTGGCTGCGTGTATACAGCAACGGTGCGTTCTTCAGGCCCTTGCCGCGCACAACCTCGATACCTTTGGGGGAAGTTTGCCCCGCGATGTAGAGGCCATCCACGGTGATCCGCATCTCTGACTGCAGAACGATCTGTCCGCTCACGTCAAACACGCAATAGCGCGGACGGCCAGCGGGGATGGCGTAAGGCTTTGTCACCTGCAGCGCGAGAGCGCATTCACGAAGGGTAATCTGATCGTCGTTCGGGTCTGCGGTGTCGGACAGGCTGTTGATCCGGTAAACCACCGCATTCGTGCTGCGCACCCTTGCCTGAGCGCCGAAGCCGATTGCTGTCGGGAATGCCAGCGGGTGACGGCTTGCCTCGGGAATGTTGCCATTGTCCGGGTCGGCAAAGGCGGCCCCACCTGCCGTGTTCGAGGTTGGCGTGGGTGTCGGTGTCGGTGTCGGGCCAGGCGTTGGAGACGGGGTGGGCGCTGGCGTGCCGGTGGCGATTGGCGCGGGTGTCGGTGTCGTGGGCGCGCCATCATCTGGCCCGCAACCGGAAAGGATCAACAATGCCAATGTCGCGAGACAGTAGCAGCCGTTCATCGGGCGCGTCCGACCAAGTCCGACATTTTCTATTTCGTGCACTGTTTCTGGCTACCTGAAGTGAAATGGATCAGTTCGACCGTTAACTTATGTCAACAAATCGTGGCCCCTTTCACGCATTGTCAGTTACGAAGTTAGGGGTTTTGCCAGGAAAGGTGATGAACTGTGCAAATAAAACGCCAGATCGCGGAACACTCCTAAGAACGGTGCAATCGGAAGCGGCATTAGACCCTGCGATCTATTAAATCATACGAATTGGTGGCCGGGATTCAGGCGCGAAGAATAGACCGCACATGCATAAATGCCTCTGCCGCCCGAAGATGGACTGCAGAACCGCGCACTGCGGCAAGCGCACGCAGTGTTTCCGGACTGCGTTCTTCGGGGAACGGGCGAACCTGGCTGGCGAAAGCACCGAATGCTTCCAGCTTTCGCTCTAGCGTGGCGGCAATATCGATGAACACATTGGGTACGAAGGCGGGCGTTGTCGGCGCGGCGTACCAATTGGTCTCGCTCACGGTTTCATAGCATAAAATATCGCAAGGTGCCGATGAATGGCGCGGACGGGCAGCGACCATGGCGGCAAGAAATGTCACCTGATGGTCCAGATGAATGTCGCCAACAAACGGGAGGAGCAAGGTATCGGGTTGAACTTCGTCAACCAGTTTAGCAAACGGTGCGTTGGCCTCGCGTGCAGGAATCGCGTCCAGTTCGGCTGCGGGCAGATCCAGCATTCGCGTGTTCGTTACGCCGATGATGGCATGCGCTCGGCGCATTTCTGCCTGCACCTGCTCAACCTGTTCACGGGGGAAGTTCGGCTGTTTGCCGGTAGTGGCCACGGCGATGGTGACATCGCCCCCTTCGTCCACCAACCGCGCCAGCGTTCCGCCGCAACCGAGAATCTCGTCATCGGGATGTGGGGCGATCGCAAGGACGCGGCCAAATCGTTCAGGCAGTTTCATTAGCGTGCTTTTCCCAGAAATGCGTGTTGCAAAGGCGCTTTGCCCGATGCCGTTTGCCATTCTTCCACACGCAGCAAACCGGCGCCGGTCATGATAGTAAGATGGTTGTTCGTGCGCTCCACGATCTGTCCGCGTTTTGCATGGTACAGGCCGGTATCGGGCCGTACGCTGCTGCGCCAGATCGTGAGCTTGTTATCCTTGTCGAAAGTGAACGCGCCCGGATAGGGCCTGCCCACCGCGCGCACCAGTCGATCAATCGCGGTGGCGCTTTCGTTCCAGTCGATCAGGCCGTCTGCAGCCGTTCTTTTCGCCGCGTAAGTCGCGTAACGCTCCTCCTGCGGCTGGCGGGGCAATTGCCCGCTGGCGATGGTGGCAAGGGTGCGTTCCAGCATCACGGCCAGTGCCATCTGGTGCTTGGCATACAGCGTCTCAGCGGTTTCATCGGGAGCGACATGGAAAAATTGCTGATCTATCAGATCACCATTGTCGGCATCATCGCCCAGCCACATCAAGGATCCGGCCGTAATCGGCTCTTGCAACAGGATTGTCCACGGCAGCGCAGCACGGCCGCGCATGCGCGGCAGGGCGGCAGGGTGATAGCCGATGATCCCGTCGGGCTTGAGATTCATGAATTCTTCGCGGCAAAGCTGTGACCAGCCGATCACGAAGATGAAGTCCACGTCCGCCTTGGCGATGGCCGCAAGACTTTCCGGGCTGTTTGAATTGAGCGTGCGAAACAACTGCGCATCAGCCTTCCGGGCGATGTCGGACAGATCGACGAAATCCGAATGCCGCGCTGCCGCTTCAAGCTCAAGCGTCACGATCAGGTCGAGAGACCAGTCCGGCGAGCGATCCAGGACTTTGGCAGCCAGTTCCGTACTGCCCACACATCCGACAAGCGCAGCTTTCAGCATGTCCGGTCAGCCCGCCGTGCTTGCGGGAAAGGCGTCTGGCTCAGCATAACCGGATGCGCTGGCCGCCGCATCGGCGCGGCACCCACCGGCGTTCCGCAAAAGGCCCATTTCACCAAGCAACTGGCGATTTACCAAATGCACGTCATAAGTCTTGCGAGCGACGTCCAGCGAGGCTGCGCCCATTTGCCTGACCAGTTGCGGTTCCACCGCGAACTTCATCATCGCTTCTGCCAGATCTTCTGCGTCTCGCGGACGGACGATCAGGCCGTTCACTCCGTTTTCAATCGCATCGCGGCAACCCGGCAGATCTGTCGTGATGACAGGGCGCGCGCTGGCCAGCGCTTCCAGAATCGTGCGCGGCAGACCTTCGCGATAATATGACGGCAGGACGAATACGGACGAGGTGGCGAGATAGGGGCGCACATCATCGGTTCCCGGCACGAACTCCACATCGAATTCGTCAGCCAATGTCTCGCTTTCTTCGCGCGAGATGCCGGCGGGATTTTCATCTTCGGACCGACCCACGATCTGGAACTGGCATTCGGGATGGTTCTTGCGCACGATGCGGGACGCCTCAAGAAATTCCATGATCCCCTTGTTGCGCATCAATCGACCGATCATCAGGAAACGGATTGGCTGCGTAACCGGGTCGCAGGCGGGAAAGCGGGTAAGCGAGACGCCCGATCCGGGAACCTGAATAACCTTCTGCTTTGCATCAACAATGCCCAGCGCGATCATGTCCTTGCGATCATCAGCGTTGAACACGAAGGTGGCCTGCGCGCCTGCAAGCGCAGAACGATAGAGCCGCGCAACGGCCTTTTGCAGCCAGCTGGAGTATCCGGCATCCATACTGAACACCTGACCAAGGCCCGACATCAACGCAAAGAACCGTGACTTCTTGCCAGCAAAGCCGGCAATCCGCGTGGCGATGCCGCCATAGATGATGGGCTTTTGGGTATAGGCGAGCACGATGTCCGGCTTTTCATCGCGTATCAGTCCAATGTAATTCGATACCAGGCGCATATCGGAAACCACGTTCGTGCCGGTGCGCTGCATGGGCGTATGCCGAAACCGAACACCCATTTGCGTCAACTTGCCCTCCGTCTTGGCGTCGCGATCCGGCGCGCAGGCAACCACGGTGTGTCCGTTATCGATCATCGAACGCAACAAGTCTGCGCGAAAATTGACAAGCGAATAGGCGAGACTGGAGAGGACGAGAATCTTCATTGGAACCGATCCTTTGTTGATCCGGGAATGACCATGGCAAAGAAACGGCACTGACGCCGATCGCGCGGAAAAAGGTGATTGCTACCTGAGGTCACGGCTGGATAAGACGGCAAAAGCCCGGCCCAGGCAACCACGGCAGACGGCTATTATCCTTTCGATATGTCTCGCTGAACCATTTGGGAGAAATCCGCGCACTGCGGATAGAATTGGCTAGCCGAATGATCGCGCCATTAGCTTGTCGGGTTGTTCCGGCGCGCTGGCGACTAATCCGGCTATTGCCTGCTTGCACATGCCCCGAATTGCGGACGCGCGTCTAGCTTGCCCTCATCAAACAGTTGCCATGCCCATCAAACGGGCAGCCTTATCGGGCAACGCAGGAATGAGTGAAAAGCTTATGAACATAGCTGAACGCAAGATGCAGAGTCCTGACACTCGTCAGGATAACGAGCAGATGATCGAGGCTCCATCGAAGCAGCGCCGCAGGATGCGCCGGATGTTGCGCGATGTCGCCGTGATGTTCATCGATTTTGCGGTTGTCTTCCTGACGCTTCTTGCCGCGCTCAGCTTGCTGCCTTTGGCACCGTTTGGCTTGGGACCTGGCTTTGCGCCCTTCGCGCTGTGCTTTGCGCTGGTGGCAACTGCCGCGTTCGCTTTCTCCGGCATTTACCGGCGCAGTTGGCGGTTCGTGAATTTTACCCATTCCAGCTATCTTGGGATGGTCATTCTGGGTGGGCTGGTGCTTGCCTGGGCAATTGCGATGATGTTCCCGTCGGTTCGTGCGCAGTTTACCTCGTTGATACCTGTGGCCGTGATCCAGTGGGCATTTGCCACGTTGGGGATGCTGAGTGTGCGGATGATGCGCCGGGTCGAGCGGCAGTTCTTCGAGCGCCGCCGGGTGGTTAATCGCCTGAAGCCCACTGGTGCTGCACGGAAGAAAGCGGTTCTGGTGGGATCGTGGCAGTGGGCGCGCCTGTCGATTGACATCGCGCAGACCGATCATGGCTCATCGATGGAAATCCAAGGCGTGCTGCTTCCCCGCCACGAGGATTCGCTGTTGCGCGTGGATGAAATCTCCGTGCTGGGCAGCCAGTATGATCTGCCCGCCGTGCTGCGGCAGATGGAATTCGACGACAATCTGCCGGATTACGTGATTGTCTGTGACGACGGGACATTTCTCAGCAATCGCGATGTCACGCGCATCATTCACGCTTGTCGCGAACGCAAGGTAGAGGTGCGCCGGGTCCGCGATCCATGGGCGCAGCTTTTGCAGCAATCGTCCGTTTCCACCAGACCGCGCCTGCCGATCGAGGATCTGCTTGGCCGCAGCGAATACAAGCGCGACAACAAGAGCGTGTCGCGCCAGATTGCCGGCCGAACCATCCTGGTGACGGGGGCGGGCGGCACGATCGGATCGGAACTTTGCCGCCAGATCGCGCAGATCAAGCCGTCCAAGCTGGTGCTGCTCGATTCCAGCGAATATAACCTGTACCAGATCGACATGAACCTGCGGGAACTCCATCCCGATCTCACCATCGTCAGCGAGATTGCCAGCATCTGCGATGCAGCCGCGATCAATCGTGTATTTGAGAACAATCGCCCGTCGATCGTTTTCCACGCTGCGGCCCTGAAGCATGTGCCAATCGTGGAAGCGAACCCGTGTGCCGGCGCGATGACCAATATCGTTGGAACGCGCGTCATTTCCAACGCAGTGTGCATGTATGGCGCAAAGGCAATGGTGCAGGTTTCGACAGACAAGGCCGTCAATCCCATCGGGGTGATGGGCGCCACGAAGCGCGTGGGCGAACTTTATTGCCAGGCGCTGGATATGTGCGGCGTGGACGATCCCGATGCACCGCGCTTCATGACTGTCCGGTTTGGCAATGTGCTGGGTTCCAGCGGATCCATCGTCCCGCTGTTCGAGCGGCAGTTGCGCGAAGGTAAGCCGCTTACGGTTACGCATCCTGATATCGAGCGTTTCTTCATGACCGTGCGCGAGTCGGTTCAGCTCATCCTGCAAAGCAGTTCCAGCGCGCTGGAAACCGATACGCAGCGTGGGTCAATCTTCGTTCTGGATATGGGCAAAGCTGTACGGATCGTGGATCTCGCTCGGCGCATGATAACCCTGTACGGCATGGAGCCGGAAGAGGACGTGCCAATCGAATTTGTCGGGCTGCGTCCGGGTGAGAAGCTATACGAAGAGCTGTTCGATATCTGCGAAGATCAGGTGGAATCGGGGATCGAGGGAATTTTCGAGGCGCACTCCCGGCCCATTCCGCTGCCGTTTATCACCATGGCCATCAATCTGATCAAGGAACGCGCAGAGGCGGGCGAGGATGAGGGCATCGTCCGGCTGGTTCACGGACTGGCGCGCTATCCTGCCAGCGGAGATGATCAGGATCTGCTGCTGTATTCGTCCCCTGAAGAACTGACCATCCTGTTCGAGAGAACCTACAGGGAGGCAGTGATCGATGAACGCTAGTGCAGCCAATGTAGAACAGCTTCAACGAACGGTAAGGTCGTCCTGGCCGCAGTTCGAGGCGGACGAGCGTGAAGCGGTGATGAGCGTCCTTGTCTCGGGCAAGGTCAATGCCCTGGTTCATGGCGGTGAGTGCGATGCATTCGCCAGCGAATTTGCAGATTTCCTCGGTGTTGATCACGCCCTTTGCATGGCCAATGGCACGGTCACGATGGAGGTTGCGTTGCGCGCGCTTGGCGTGGGCCCCGGAGACGAGGTGATCGTCCCTGCACGCAGTTTCTTCGCAACCGCCAGCTGCGTGGCCGCCGTTGGCGCGTTGCCGGTTTTTGCCGATGTTCTAACACCGTCGCAGAACATCGATCCGGAATCCGTCAAACGGATGATAAACTCGCGCACCAGGGCGATGATATGCGTGCATCTGGCCGGCTGGCCCTGTGACATGGCGGCCCTGGGCGATATTTGCGAAGCGCACGGCCTCTTCCTTATCGAGGATTGTGCACAGGCGCACGGCGCTGCAATCGACGGACGCAAGGTAGGCAATTTTGGCGATGCTGCCTCATTTTCTTTCTGCACGGACAAGATCATGTCTACCGGCGGGGAGGGCGGGCTGCTGGTTATGCGCGATCCAGAGGCGCACAAACGTGCGTGGTCCCTGAAAGACCATGGCAAGAACCCTGAAAAGCTGTCTGACGGAAAAGGCATTCCCGGACAGTTTCGATACATCCACGACGGGATGGGCAGCAATGCCCGGATGACGGAGATGCAGGCGGCGATAGGCCGTGTG
>JBASBA010000459.1:0-3912 GCA_049650885.1 Alteraurantiacibacter sp.
TTGCAGCAATAGGAGAAGCCGAGTTTCGCGTCCGGGTCGCCAAAGCCGATGGAGCCGCCCAGACCGTGGTGGCCAAAGCTGCGCATGTTTGGCCCCATGTAGACAGCCTCCGGCGTATTCAGCAGGACGCCGTTCGCCTGATGGTATGGACGATTCTGCAACAGCTCTATCTGGTTGTGCTGCTCTGCAATCATGGCTTCAAGCTGCCGGTCGGACAGCAGGTCCACCCCGTCCACCTCGCCCGTGGCGGCGCCGTAGATGCGCGCCACTCCGCGGGCGTTGCCGTGGCCCGATCCGCTGGCCATTTCCACCTCGCGCCAACGCGCAGAGTTCATCGTGTCATACCACGGCTCATCCGCGTTTTGCAGGAATGCGAAGCTGCGCAGCACCCCGCCATCCTGCCACCCTTCCGGCGTGCCGGGCTTGTCCGGCATCGCCTGGTCCTTGGCAGCAAACAGCCGCGCCTTGGTGTTGGGCAGCACTTCGGCAACGTGCGACTGCTCCTCTGCGTCCATTCCGCCGATATTGTATTCCGCGCCCAGCGGGCCGGTTACATTCTGGCGCACGAATGGGCCGATGGTTTTGCCCGTCACGCGGCGCATGATTTCTCCCAGCAGAAAGCCCTGATTGTGGACATGGTAGGCTGCAACCGTGCCCGGCTGCCACAGCGGCTCCTGCACCTCCAGCGCGCGAATATAGCTGTCGTAATCCAGCAGTCCGCCGGGATACATCACGTCATTGGTCAGCACGGGTATCGCGGCAGTATGGTCCAGCACCATGCGCACGGTGATGGCGTCTTTTCCGGCCTGCCCGAACTCCGGCCAGTAATGTGCGACAGGCGTATCGAAATCGACAAGGCCGCGATCGGCAACCATGTTGAACGCGATCCCCGTTACCCCCTTGGCGACACTCATCATGCAAACGGTGGAGTGCTTGTCCCAACGGGCGGTGCGATCCTGCCGCGCCCAGCCGCCCCACAGGTCCACCACGGTTTCACCGTCGATCACCACGCTGCAAGCGACACCCAGTTCTTCCTCTTCACGAAAATTGGTGGCGAAGGCCTCTGCCACGCCCGCAAAGCCCTGGGCAAAGGATCCATGCAGCGGGAATGTGCCGCCGCGCGCCGATACGTCCTGCGCGAATTCTATCTGCGCCAAGCCTCGCTCTCCCTCTTGTCCGGTCTTTTCGACTCTAACGCTCGTTAGCGTAAGCGAGGCAGTGCCTTGCCGACAAGCAGCTTCTCCACCTCAATCGAAATAAGCGATGGTGCGCAGCTCCATACTTTCACGCGGGCGCGCATCATCTGGCACAACGGGCGGGGTGAAGCTGGTGTGCGCCGTGAACTGTACAGCGCTGTCGTGCGTGTCGAACAATTTGAACACCATCAATTCCTCGGGCCGCTGCTGTGGCAGCCAGCACCAGCGATGGTCTGGCCGATAGGCAAGGTTGAAACCCCATAAGGAGAAGTCCACTCCGCCAAGCCCGCCCACGATCTCGCTGTCGAACAGATCCTCGCGCTTTACCGTGCTGGCATCGCACAATGTGAAAGGCGCGCTTTCGACTGTCGCAAGTGGACGCCACAGGTTGAACAGCATGTGCCGCTTTGCCAGCCGCTCCTCCGCCTCATCAGGCGGCAGGATCTGGCGGGTGTAATCTGCCACGGTTTTCGCGCCGTAATCCACATGCGCGCCACTGGCGGGCTGATTATGCCCGTGCGTGCCTGTTGAACTGGTACGGCGGATACCCCCGAAGCTGACAACCTTCGATGCCCCGGTCAGCCGCTGCACGGTATCCTCGCAATAACGGCTGTAGGTTTCCAGCATGGCCGGATCATCGAAATCGCCAATCGGGGATGCTTCGTCCAGCACGACAAAGCCGTTGCGATCAAAGGAAAGCCGATCCTTTTCGCCGCGAATATCGTGAATGGTGACCGTATGCTCCTCGCCCGGCCAATAGCTGCGATCCCTGTCACCTGCATAGAATGTCGCCTTCTCGCCGCGCACGATATAGCGAATGTCCGCATCGACATCGCATGTGCCGGTTCCTGCGTCCTGCGGCATGGCCTGCTGCCTCTCCATCTGTTTTATTTTGTGCCCGATGCTATCGACATACCAAGTTGCGGGCAAACATTCCTTTGCGATGATTTCAAGGTGCGGCCACCTCGCTGTTGCTTGATTACGACAATCGCCGCTTACCTTTCCAATCCGTGCGCAAATGTCTTGATAGTAACTATCGTGATTGTAGAAAGACGACAGGAGAGGAAATCTGGATCATGCCGTCCGCACACAATCTCGGCATTTTTACATTGTCCTTTCCTGCCATTCGTTACGCCCATCAATAGGGTGATCGAAATATAGCATTTGCAGGCCGGTTTTTCGCCGCTTGCCTTAGGGAGGATGCCAGATGAATATCAAGAAGCTCAGCGTCGCTTCGTCGCTGGCCATTGCCACGTGCCTTAGTGCGCCGGCCATGGCTCAGGACGAGTCCGAAGCGCAGGAAGAAGCGGAAACGCGCACCAACCAGACCAACGTCATCGTCGTTACCGCGCAGTTTCGCGAACAGAACCTGCAGGAAACGCCCATCGCCATCACCGCCGTGAATGCAGAGATGCTGGCAGCGCGTGGGCAGACCGATATTTCGCAGGTCGCCGCGCAGGCTCCCAACGTGACGCTGCGCCCACAACCGCAAAATGGTGGTTCGGGCCTGATCGCCTTCATCCGCGGCGTGGGCCAGACAGACTTCAACTTCGCGCTCGATCCCGCAGTTGGCGTCTATGTTGACGATGTCTACATCCCCACCCTCTCCAGCTCGCTGCTGGAACTGGTTGATCTTGATCGCGTGGAAATCCTGCGCGGCCCGCAGGGCACGCTGGCGGGCAAGAATTCACTTGGCGGCGCGATCAAGCTGTTCTCCGCTCGTCCGCGCGGTGACGGATCGGGCTCGCTTCGGGCAGAATACGGCTCCTACAACAACATCTCGGTTCGCGGCATGTTCGACATCGGCCTGACGGAAAACCTCGCGATGCGCGTGTCCGGCATGGGCCGCAGCCGCGATGGTTATGTCGACATCGTCGATTATTCGCTCACCCACCCCAATTCCAACGTACCCTCCAGCAATGCGCGCGGCGCGCAGGCCAGTTACGAGACGCTGGGCGGACAGAACGTTGTCGCTGGCCGCGTGGCGCTGGAGTGGGAGCCGAACGACCGCCTCAACGTGTATGTCGCGGGTGATTTCAACCGCGAGGATTCGGATGCGATCCCGGCCGTACTGCTTGCTGCAGGTGCAATATCCGACACTGCCGACAGTTTCGATCCGTTCTCTAGCAACCCTGCCACCGATGCCAATGGCAACGCCTGGTTGCCCGGCCTGAACGGCCAGCCCGTGCCGGTAGATTGCCGCTTCGTGCCCACCGGGCAGTATAGCTGCGATACTGCCGATCTCAGAGGCTTGGGTTTCGATCCGGGGTTCGTCAGCTATTCCACCTTCGCCGATACCAAGGTTCCGACGCAGCAGGCGCCCTACAAACCCTATTTCGCCCTGCCGATTACGGAGTTCGAGGGCTGGGGCGTGATGTCCAACATCACCTATGACATCAGCGATGCCCTGCAATTCGTGGCGATCGGTTCCTACCGCACATATGTTTCGCGCTGGGGACAGGATCAGGATGCCACTCCGGTGCCGATTGCGCAGCTGGATAACCAGTTGAACCACGAAGCATGGAGCGGGGAAGTACGCCTGAACTTCGAATTTGCGGATGAACTGGTGCAGGGTACGGTCGGTGGCTTCTACCTCGATCAGGACGGCACCTATACCGCCCGCGTCGATCTGAACTACGCCGGTATCGACTTCGTGCATGGGCCCGACACCACGCCCAGCACCACCAAGGCGGTGTTCGGCACGGTGACGCTCAAT
>JBASBA010000460.1:0-2424 GCA_049650885.1 Alteraurantiacibacter sp.
CGTTGGCTATCGTTATCGCATCGGCGATGCGGTGCGCGACATCACGATGGAGGACGACGACGGCTGGCCCTGCCTGATCCACCTGAAATCCTTTCATCCGGCGGACGATCATTATGGCGCAGGGTGCCTTTCCGCTGCGGAGCAAGCCGTGGCCATCCATAACGAGGCCGCGCGCTGGAACCTTGCGTTGCTGGAGAACGCGGCGCGCCCATCCGGCGCGCTGGTGTATGACAGCGGCGCGGACAGCGTGGGGCTGACCGCAGACCAGTTCGACCGGCTGAAGGCAGAACTGGCCAGCGCCTATCAGGGCGGTGGCAATGCCGGGCGGCCCATGTTGCTGGAAGGCGGGCTGAAATGGCAGAGCCTGTCGCTCTCCCCCGCCGACATGGATTTTGCCGAATTGAAGGCGGCGGCAGCGCGCGACATTGCACTGGCGTTTGGCGTGCCGCCCATGCTGTTGGGCCTGCCGGGCGACAACACATATTCCAATTACCGCGAGGCCAATCGCGCACTGTGGCGGCTCACCCTGCTGCCGCTGGCGAGCAAGATCCTCACCGGCCTTTCGGGCGGCCTTGCGCCCTGGTTTCCCGATCTGGCGCTCACCATCGATCTCGACCGTGTGCCTGCGCTTTCGGAAGATCGCGAGAAGCTGTGGAATCAGGTGACCGCCGCCGACTTCCTCGACCGCCAAGAAAAGCGCGCGATGCTTGGCCTCGCGCCAGCTCAAGATAATGGAGATACACAATGAACCGGCAGGAGATGCTGGCCTCGCTGATGGCGCAGGCCCATGATACCGGCACCGATCTCGTCACCCTTCGCGCTATTGTGGAAGAGGCGAGCGAACTGGGCGCGAACCGCATGATGTGCCGCCTTGGGCTGGATGATGACGGCGCGCAGAACGATCTTGATGAACTGCGTGAATTGCTGGGCGCCTGGCGCACCGCAAAGGCCAGCGCCTGGAAAGCCGCAGTCGAATGGATGGTGCGCGGCGTCATGGCGCTGCTGCTGATCGGCATTGCCGTGAGGCTTGGCGTGCCCGGAATGCTGCGTTGAGCGTTCCACAGCGCCGCGACAGCGCAAGACCCGTCCGCATCGCCGGTTATGCCGCCCTTTTCGACATTGCCGACATCGCTAAAGACACGATCGTAAAAGGTGCCTTTACCCGCACCCTGGCCGATCGCCGCGATCCCATCCCGCTTTATTGGCAGCACAGGCCGGATCAGCAGATCGGAGTCGTGGAGCGTGTGGAGGAGGACGAGCGCGGGCTGCGCGTGATCGCCCGGATCGACAATCCGCAAGCACGCGGCACCAGCGAACTGCTCGCCCGCCGCACCAATGGGCTCAGCTTCGGCTACCGGGCGCGGGGATTTCGCCGCCATCCGGCGGGCCGCGTGCTGGAGGATATCGACCTCTTCGAAGTCAGCCTTGTTACCCACCCTCTCCAGCCGAACGCGAGAGTCCACCTCATCTCCTGAACCTCAACCGCTCCGGCGGCGGCGGGCGTATTTGCACGCCCGTTGCCTCCGTGCGTCCAGAATCCACCCGAAGACCCCCAAGAAAAGGACTAATTCACGTATGGATATCCAACTCGAAACCGACGTCATGAACGAAAGCTTTGATATCGTAGCCCGCCAGGACAAGGCGGATGAAGCTATCAAGGGTCTGCGCAGCGATGTCGATGAAGTGAAAGCGCGCGTCGACAAGATCGGACGGGCGGCCACCCGACCCGTTATCGGCAATGCAAACAGCACCGGCACCACCGCAGAACCCAGTGCAGAGGTGAAGGGCTTCGTCGATGGCTACCTGCGCCGTGGCCGCGAAACGGAAATCAAATCAATTTCCGGCGCTACCTCTGTTGATGGCGGCTATGCCGTGCCGCGAGAAATCGACGCGATGATTGCCAGCGAGCTGAAGGAAATCTCGCCCATCCGCCAGCTGGCACAGGTGGTGCAGGTCGGCTCTGCCGGGTATCGCAAGCTGGTGACCACTGGCGGCACGGCATCCGGCTGGGTCGGCGAGACCACGCCGCGCCCAGAAACCGACACGCCTGATTTCGCCGAAATCTCACCGCCAACCGGTGAACTTTACGCCAACCCGGCCGCAAGCCAGTCCATGCTGGACGATGCGGCCTTCGATCTCGAAGGCTGGTTGGCAAGCGAGGTGGCGATGGAATTTGCCCGCGCCGAAGGGGCTGCCTTCGTCAATGGCACGGGCGCCGATCAGCCACTTGGCTTCCTTTCCTCGCCAACCTCGATGGCGGGTGACGCGGTGCGGCCCTTCGGATCTGTGCAGTACATCGGATCGGGCGATGCGGACGGGTTCGATGCCAGCCCCGAAGGTCGCCTGATCGATCTGGTGCATACGATGAAGGCCGGCCATCGGCAGGGCGCCAGCTGGGTGATGAATTCGGCCACGCTGTCAGCC
>JBASBA010000461.1:0-4606 GCA_049650885.1 Alteraurantiacibacter sp.
CGCGCCCTAACATCGGTTGTTCGGATGTTTACCTGCCTTTCCAAATAGCTGCAGTTCTTACTATCCCAGCCCGGCGGCGGCAACGAACACGGATCTAGGACTAAACTGCCTAAATTTCCAGTTTGCAGAACTCGACATTCGCTTGCCGCAACATGGGTAGTTACTTCAAACCTTTTCCGCGAAGCTCTTTCTGCGAAGCACCTTTACCAACACTCGATGACGATTATTCGTGAGTGGA
Source organism: Alteraurantiacibacter sp. (assembly GCA_049650885.1). Lineage (GTDB taxonomy): Bacteria > Pseudomonadota > Alphaproteobacteria > Sphingomonadales > Sphingomonadaceae > Alteraurantiacibacter. The sequence goes on from JBASBA010000461.1 coordinate 239, forward strand.
TACTTCCAAATAGTTGCTATCGTAATCATTGCAGCCCCTAAGGGTACGCCGAAAGACAGCCAACGCAAACCCTCCAAGGTTTCAGCGGTTTGCATCTCATTGGCAACATATCCAATTTGACCAAGGAGGATACCAAGCAGGCCAACACCGATGCCTGAGGCGGCTTTTAACGCCAACTGGTTCAATCCAAATACGATACCCTCGTCCCGGAACCCACTGCGCCATTCCCCGAACTCTACTGTGTCAGGAAGCATGGCCCAAAACATCGTGATAAACGCTGCGTTGCATAGGCCAGATAGGCAAATAAGGACAAGCAAAGGAAGAAATTCAGTGGGCGCAAGTATTAAAAGAAAACCTTGAAGAAAGGCCCCGGCAATTGCGCCCGCTAACCATACGTCGCGTTTTGAATAACGTTGTGCCGACCATGCCCATATTGGAACGGCAGCGCCTGTCGACAGAAGGTAAAGGGCGAGAAGAGGCGATACCAGTTCCTGATCGCCCACGACATAAGTCACATAGTAAACCAAAGCTTTGTTCGCAATCGATGCGCCTAATGCACTTGCAAATACAGCCGAAAACAAAAGCCAGAAGGCGTTGTTTTTTCGCAGGAACAACCAGGACTGCGCCAGGCTCAATCGCTGACGTGTGGAAGCTTCGGCAACGTCCTCGCTGGTGGTGAAGAAAAGTAGCACCATGATGCCGGTCGTGATCGTTGCGAACAAGATTGCCACCGATACAAAGCCGGCTGCCAGGTCGGCACCGCCGAACGCTTTGGCGAGGAGCAAGGTCGAATATGCAGTCAATACACCGCCCGCGACCGCGCATACCATGCGGGCTCCCGCCAGCTTCGAACGCTCAGCCCCATCCTTGGTCATCGCCGCGGACAAAGCGGTGTATGGTATCGATACGACCGTATAGGCTGTACGAAAGATGATGTGCGAAATCAGGCAGGCCGCAATCGCGGCACCGGGCAACAGCAAAGGCGCGGCGAACATTCCCACGAAACTTACCGCCATCACCGGCGCGCCAAACAGGATAAATGGCCGATAGCTGCCCCAGCGCGTTCTCGTTCGGGTCGCGATGCTGCCCATGACGGGATCGGTGACCGCATCCCAGATCACTGGGATCATAAAGATAACCCCTGCCGTTGTAGGCGCGATCCCTAGAACATCGGTGTAATAGAAAAGCAGATATAGGTTCAATCCGGTGTAGAACAGATTGAAGCCAAAATCCCCGAAGCCATAAGCGGCAATGCGGCCGAACGACAATTTGATCGTCGTGCCTGACATCACCGCATGGACCACGCTGCAAGCCGATAGGTAGCCATCACAAGATGATATCCGTTTGGATGAGCTGGTCGGAAGCACCACCGGCGTGCACTGTGTAGGACCCGGGTTCGAAGCGCCACCCATGCGTTTCGGGATCGCGCCAGCGCAGATCGTCCAGCGCGATATCGATCATGACGTTGCGGGTCTCGTCGGCATCGAGCCTGATCCGCTTAAAACCTTTCAGCAGCTTATGTTGGCGTTCGACAGCTTGCCCCGGAACACCGATATAGACCTGCACGACTTCATCCGCCGCCACGGCGCCGGTATTGGTAACACAGACCTCAACCTGAAGCCGTTCGCCACTTCGCCGCGGTCGTAGCGCAGAATAGGCGAAGGACGCATAAGACAGGCCATGACCAAAAGCATAACGCGGCTCTGTTCCATCGCGGTCGAACAGCGAATAGCCATGAAACAGATTGTAGTCGATCGCATCTGCGTCCTTATCGAAGAACGGATAGTCGTCGGAGTTGCGCGCCACGGTGAAAGGCAGTTTGCCCGACGGTGAGATCTCGCCGAACAACAGTTTCGCGAGCGCGGTGCCACCTTCCATCCCTGAATAGAAGGTCTGCAAGATAGCACCTACGCTGCCGTGCCATTCCTCGACCATGATGGCGGAGCCCGAAACCATGACTACCACAACCGATTTGCCTGACGCGGCGGCGATCGCGATCAGGTCGCGCTGGTCGCTGCGAATTCCGAGTTCGGTACGATCGCCGCCCCTGACCTGCGCGCGCTTCTGTTCGCGCAGTTCCTCAGGCACATCCGCACCCAAGGCGATGTCACCGGGAATGTATTCGCCTTCATCTTCAAGTGTATTGCCAACGACTACGATGACTGCGTCGGACGTCGCCACCGCGTCTTTCGCTGCGCTCAGATCGTCTTCCGCCGCATGGATGATAGTGTTGACACCGCATCGGTTCGCAGCGCGCTTCAACCCTTCGAGCGCGCTGATGACATAGGGAGGTGTAACCTTGCTCGATCCCTCATCGCCCGTATTTTCAAGGTCCGCGAGCCTGCCAAGCACGGCCAATGAAGCGATCTTGCCGTTTTTCAAGGGCAGGACGCCCTCGTTCTTTAGTAGAACTGCGGATTTTTCGGCGGCTTCGAGAGCGACCGCGATATGCTCCGGCGATGCCTTTAAGTCCGGCCCGTATTTCTTCAAGGGGTCCTGGCGGCAGAGTATTGTGTAGCTCGCCCGGAGGATCCGACGACAGGCAGTATCGATGACCATCGGTTCGATAGTGCCATTCTCGACACCCGCTTCCAGCTTCGCACCGAAATGCACCGGCTCCGGATTTTCGATGTCCAACCCTGCTGCTGCGCCGTAAGGCTGGTAGACACCCATCACCCAGTCGGAATGAACGAATCCGCTGAAACCCCATTCATGGCGCAATATATCGGTCAGCAGGCCGCGATGCTGCCCACAATATTCTCCGTTCATCTTGTTGTAGGCGCTCATGACACTGATGCATCCGGCATCGATAGTGCGTTTGAAGTGCGGCAGATACACTTCGTGAAGCGCCCGCTCGCCGATCCGTACATCGATCTTGAAACGAGCATTCTCCATCGAGTTCAGAGCAAAATGCTTGACGCTGGCAATAACGTTGTGAGTCTGGATGCCGGTCGCGAGCGCCGCACCCATTTCGCCTAACAGATGCGGGTCTTCGCCGTAAGTTTCCTGCGCCCGCCCCCAGGCGGGATGCCGCAGCAGATTGATGCAGACGGCGCCTGAAAAATTGCATCCATTGGCGCGGGTTTCCTTCCCCATCACTTCGCCGATCCGCATTTCTAGATCGGGATCGAAGGTCGCACCACGCGCCATCGAGCAGGGGAAGCAAGTCGATGTATGGCCAGCGACGCCGCGCGGGCCATCGGTGAAATAGAGCGGCGGAATATTGAGCCGGTCGATCCCCCCGCCTGCCCTATAAGGCCTTGCGCACCATTCACGATCGTCTTCGGTGAACGCTTTGAAAAAGCCTTTACCGGACATCATTGCGACCTTCTCGGTCATTGTTGCCTCAACCAGAATCTCGTCAATCGCAGCAGTCTGGTCAGCTACCGACATGCCTTCATATGGGGGAGTCACCGGCATCGTCGATCCTTACAACAAGCAAAAGCTCACACGCTTATAGAAACCCGCCACATGCGTTCGGCATGCAAGCTTATGGCGGCTAAGTGCGGAACCTGTCGCTAACCGATTGGATTGTCAACTACGTTCGCCCAAGGGTCCTATGCGGGTGGTCAGCAGGTTAGGCGTGATGCGAGAAAAACAATTCCAGCATGGCGTCGGCATGTTTCTCGACGTTCTCTGGGGCCATGATGTCCACCCCGTATATTCGCTGAAGTTCCGGCGCGAGCACGAAGGGTAATTGGCTGCTCGCCACCACAATGAATGCAAGGGATGCCTCTGGAATATCGGGCCAAGTTCCCTTGTTTGCGGCCTTGCTGCGTTCGAAACCAAGAGCGCGGTGTTGCGGGCGGATGAATGTATCCACGGCCCAATCGAGACGGTCATTATCGCGGATCGATTCCTGGATCATGATCCGGGCATGTTCGGGGTGTTTTGCGCAATAACGCACGTAGCGGCGGAGGAAGTTCTTCGTAAGCGTCACTGGGTTTGCACCGTCATCTTCGGGATGATGTCCGCCCAACTCTTCTTCCATCCGATCGAACAGAAGCGTTACTGCCGCCCTCCATAACTGATCCTTGTTCTCAAAGTGGTATTTGATCATTCCGTGATTGACCTGCGCTGCGGCAGCGATGTCGCGCAGCGAACTGCCCTCGAAGCCGCGACTTGCGAACATTTCGAGTGCGACATTCAGCATACGCATGCGCGTCTCACGTTTCTGTAACGTCCTCTGGTTCATCGCAGCTACCTGCATTCGAATGTGGTTAGATTATTCATGCTGCGTGCCTTAGCGACGCGGCCGAAATTCTCCAACCTGGTTAGCGAAATCGAGATGATAAGCGGTTGTGCAGTCTGGTCCTGACGCATGGCGGTTGCACTTGACAGCGGCGTCCAACGGTTTCACCTGTTGCC
>JBASBA010000462.1:0-12959 GCA_049650885.1 Alteraurantiacibacter sp.
TCTTCTATTCCTGTGACCTTGTCACCGAAGGTGAGCCTGTACCCACCCTAACTCCCTCTCGTCTCAATGAATGGCTGGCAATCGCCTGGCTGCGGATCGAAATACACCGGTTCCGCCTGGTGCGTTCGCGCAAGGTTGCCAGGCGCTGGCTGGAGTTCGTCCGTCGGCGCGGGGCCGTGCGCTCGGCCCTGTCGTTCGAGCTGTTGCTGGCAGAAATCGCGGTGCTGGCGGGCAACCGCTCGGAAGCGCGCCGATCTGTCCGTTCGGCTGTCGAACTGGCCGAACCCGGCGGCTGGGTACGCCCGTTTCTCGACGAGGGCGAAGCCATCGGTTCGCTGATCGTCGAAGCATATGGCAATGGTCCGATCCTTGATAATCCGGTTGATAAATTTGCAGACCGGCTTGTGCATTCACTCAAGGGCAATGCCCAGATCGAGGATGAGGATGACGAGGAATTCGGACCGAGTGGCGGCCTGTCGTTGCGCGAAATCGAAATCCTCACACAGGTCAGTGGCGGTTTGCGCAACCGCGAAATCGGTGATCGCCTTGGGCTGACCGAAGGTACCGTGAAATGGTACATGCAGCAGATCTACGACAAGCTTGGCGTGCGCCGTCGCCCGCAGGCCGTATTGCGCGCGCGTCAATTGGGGATTTTGTCCTGAGACCCTATCCAAGGTTAGATTGCGCCCACTTTCGCCGCTCCTACCCACAGGCAAATTGATATTTCTGGCAGGAGAGAATTGTGGCCAAGGGCAAGGTAATCATCAGTTGCGCAGTGACCGGCGCGATACATACACCCAGCATGTCGCCGCATCTGCCGGTAACGGCCGACGAGATTGCCGAAGCTGCCATCGGCGCGGCGGAAGCCGGGGCTGCGATCATTCACCTGCATGCCCGCAATCCGCAGGACGGTCGCCCCGACCAGAACCCCGATCTTTACGAGCCATTCCTGAAGGTCATCAAGCAGCGCAGCGATGCCGTGCTCAACATCACCACCGGCGGCCATCCGTCGATGGCGTTGGAGGAACGGCTGCGCCCCGCCACGCGCTTTGCCCCGGAAGTTGCCAGCCTGAACATGGGCTCCATGGGCTTTGGCCTGTTCCCCATGCTTGATCGCTACAAGGACTGGAAGCACGAGTGGGAGCCGGCCACGCTCGAGGCGTCGCGCGATCTTGTGTTCAAAAACACCTACAAGGACATCGAGGGGCTGCTGGAGTTGCTGACCCCGCTTGGCACCCGTTTCGAATTCGAGTGCTACGACACCAGCCACCTCTACAACTTGGCCCATTTTCTAGATCGCGGATTGGTGAAGGCACCGCTTTTCGTTCAGACCTGCTTTGGCATCCTCGGCGGCATCGGCGGCCATCCCGATGACGTGGCACACATGAAGCGCACGGCAGACCGGCTGTTCGGCGACCAATACGAATGGTCGGTACTGGGCGCAGGAGCGCGGCAGATGAGCATCGTCGCCATGGCTGCTGCAATGGGCGGCAACGTGCGGGTCGGGCTGGAAGATTCGCTGTGGGCAGGGCCGGGCAGGCTGGCCGAAACCAATGCCCAGCAGGTGGCAACGGCACGGTCTATAGTAGAGGGTATGGGCCTTTCCGTCGCGACGCCCGATGAAGCGCGCCAGATCCTGGACCTGAAGGGCGGCGATCGCACGAATGTCTGATCGTGGCATAATCGTGCCGGTTTCATGACCCCTCGGCGTCTCCTTGTGGCCTCTGCGGATGCGCTTGGGCTGACGCAGCTGAACAGTGCGCAATCATGTTCGCCAAGCCGGAATTGCGATGCCGCGCCTATCGATGAAATGCTGGCGGTCTGGCAGGACTATGTGCGCGAGCAGGGCCTGAACGACGCTACCCGGCTCGGTCAGATACCCATGGCGGGCCAAAGTGCGCATGGGGAGGTGGTGCAGTGAAACTTGGCATCTGTTCGATGTGGGGCACTTCGCTCGATCTGTTTCGCAGCGAGGTCAGGCTGGCTGCAGAACTGGGTTATGAACTGGTCACCGTGGGGGATTCGCCATCGGGTTGGCATGAAATGGTCACCTCAATGACGATTGCCGCGCTGGAAGCACCGGGCGCACAGATAGGTTCGCTGGTGACATCGCCGTTCATGCGGCACCCGCTGGTTGCCGCAAATGCCCTTGCCTCACTCGATGAATTGACCGGAGGCCGCGCTGTACTTGGCTTTGCCACAGGCGGTAGCACTGCGCTTGCGATCGGCCGCCCGCCGGCAACACAGGCCGAAGTGCGCACCGAGCTTGCCGCCTTGCGCCGATTGTTTGCAGGCGAAGAAATCGAGTGGGAAGGCCGACCGGTCAAATCGCTGCGCTTTGCCCGCAAGGTGCCAATCTATTATTCGGCCTTCGGTCCCAAGGCGCTTGAACTGGCAGCGCAGGAGGCGGACGGGGTCATCCTGTTTGCAGGCGACCAGCACCTGGACGCGGCCGAAGCCCGAATCGCCATGCTGCGCGATGCGGCAACCAAAGCCGGGCGCGATGCAGATGCGATAGATATCTGGGTTACCAGCTATATCTCGGTCCGCCCCCGGCGGGAGCAGGCCATAGACGATCTCAAGGCCTTCATCGCCGTCAACGCCATGGCCTTGCGCACACCGCAGGCGCTGGCCATGTTGCCAGCGAACGTGCGGCCACTCGTCGAGGCCTTCCAGGCGCGATATGATCCTTCCGAACATGTCGTGGTAGGAGGCAAGAATGTCCGCCTGATGGACGAAATGGGACTGACCGAGTTCCTGCAGGATTTCGATACGATTGCCGGCCCCGAAGGCCATGTGGCCGATGTGCTGAAACGGCTGGAAGCGATGGGTGTCTCGACAGTGATTGCCGCCTTGCCGGGGCATGCCGACCCGCTAACCACAATCCGCGGCCTCGCCGCTGCACGAAAGAGAATGTAACGCGCTATGGCAGAATGGTGGAACAAGACCGAAGCACGCGACTGGCTGGACAGGCTGGAATGCTTCTCGCTGGATGAGCTTGCATCTGAAGCCGAAGCCAAGACGCTGGCGGCACATGGCACGCTGGTCACCTATTCTCGCAAGGTCTTCATACCGCTCACGAAATTGTGCCGCGATGTTTGCCATTACTGCACCTTCGCCCATCGCCCCTCGCAATTGACAGCGCCGTTTCTGGAGCCGGAAGAAGTGCTGGAGATTGCTCGCGCGGGCGAGGAGCGCGGCTGCCAAGAGGCCCTGTTCACTCTGGGCGATCAACCGGAGGCGCGATACTCCGCTGCCCGGCAATGGCTGGAAGAACGCGGTTTCGCCAGCACACTGGATTATCTGGCGCATGTCTCGGCATTGGTTCTGGAGGAGACAAGCCTGCTGCCGCACCTGAACCCGGGCATCATGCAGCCTGCCGATTACGAGCGCCTGCGCCCGGTTTCGGCATCCATGGGTTTGATGCTGGAAAGTACGTCGGACCGGCTTTGCGCCAAGGGGATGCCGCACTACGGCTCGCCGGACAAGGTTCCTTCGGTTCGCTTGCGTGCCATTCGCGATGCGGGCGAAGCGAAGGTGCCGTTCACCACCGGCCTGCTGATCGGTATCGGTGAAACGCGGCTGGAGCGGGTGGAAGCCCTGCTAGCCATTCGCGACCTGCATGCGCGCTATGGCCATATCCAGGAAGTGATCATTCAGAACTTCCGCGCCAAGGCGGATACGTTGATGGCCGATGCGCCCGATCTTGGTCTGGATGAACACCTGTGGACGATCACCGCCGCACGGCTGATCCTGCCTGCCGAGATGGTGGTGCAGGCTCCGCCAAATCTGCAGCCGGGAGAGCTGGGCAAGCTTATCCGTGCAGGTGTCAACGATTGGGGCGGCGTTTCCCCGGTCACGCAGGATCACGTCAATCCCGAGGCGCCCTGGCCGCATCTCGAACAAATGGAGACGCAGACCGAAAATGCGGGGCGCCTCTTGCGCCAGCGACTGGCCATTGGCCCGCTGTTCGCACGCGATCCGGCGACTTGGGTGGACAAGGCCCTGCAACCACGCATCAGGCAGGCAACCGATGGGCGCGGCTTGCCACGCGACAGCGATTGGCATCCCGGCACGGGAGAGCCGATACCCGAAGCGCCCCTGCTGCTGGGCACGGCCAGTGACATGGAAATCCGCATCGCCCTGGGCCGTGTGGAGCATGGAGAGGAACTGAACAGCAGGCAGATTGCGCGGTTGTTCACTGCCGAAGGCCGCGATTTCGAGCACATCTGCCGGTTTGCCGACGAACTGCGCAGCGACCGGGTGGGCGATGCCATCACCCATGTAATCAACCGCAATATCAACTATACCAACATCTGCCTTTATCGCTGCGGGTTCTGCGCATTCTCGAAGGGCAGCACCAAGAGCGAGCGCGGACCGGCCTACAACATCGATCATGCTGAAATCGCCCGCCGCACGATCGAGGCGCATGAGCGCGGGGCGAGCGAAGTCTGCCTGCAGGGCGGCATCCATCCCAGCTACGACGGGAACACCTATCGCGGGATCGTGCAGGCCGTGAAGGATGCGGTGCCGGACATGCACGTCCACGCCTTCTCGCCGTTGGAAGTCCATCACGGGGCGACCACGCTCGGGCTTGGCTATGAAGAATATCTGGCCTCGCTGAAGGAATGCGGACTGGCGACCTTGCCAGGCACGGCGGCAGAAATCCTTTCGGACGATGTGCGCGCTCTGATCTGCCCTGACAAGGTTTCCACCCAGCAATGGCTATCCATCATGCGCGCGGCGCACACGGTGGGATTGAAAACCACTTCCACAATCATGTTCGGCCACGTGGAAAGTTATTCGCACTGGGCCACGCACCTGCTGCGCCTGCGCGCGCTGCAACTGGAAACAGGGGGCTTTACAGAGTTCGTGCCGCTGCCGTTCGTGCACATGGAAGCGCCCAATTGGCGGCGTGGACAAACCCGTTCCGGCCCGACCTGGCGTGAGACCGTGCTGATGCATGCCATCGCCCGTATTACGCTGGATGGTGCTATCTCTAACATTCAGGTGAGCTGGGTGAAGCTGGGGCCTGATGGTGCTTCGCGGATCCTGCAGGCCGGTGCCAACGATCTTGGCGGCACGCTGATGGATGAATCGATCACCCGCGCAGCGGGCGGGGTGAACGGGCAGGAATTTGGGGTGCCGCAGATGCGCGCGCTGGCGCAAGGTATTGGCCGCCGCCTGTGTGAGCGCACAACATCGTACACCATGCGCGCGGACAAGGTTCTCGCCAGTTTTTGAAAAGTTAGGAAACAGATATGAGTCAGACCATCGCCGTGATCGGCGGAACGGGCCAACTCGGCAGCGCGCTTGCATGGCGGCTTGCCAAGGCGGGCCATGCAGTCATCATCGGATCGCGCGCTGCGGAGTCCGCAACTGCGCGGGCAGCAGAACTGGGTCATGGAATCGTCGGCATGGCCAATGCCGATGCGGCAAGGGAAGGCGCGATCGTGCTCGTCACCGTGCCATTTTCCGCGCAGGCGGCGACGCTGACCGAAATAAGGTCGCATGTGGCAGGTAAAATCGTGGTCGACACCACGGTTCCGCTGGTTCCTCCCAAGGTGATGCGGGTGCAGCTGCCCGAAGAAGGTTCGGCGGCGGTCTGCGCCAGCAAACTGCTGGGCGATGACGTGCGGCTGGTAGCGGCATTCCACAATGTCGCAGCGCATCGTCTGGCCGAAGAAGGCGAGGTGGATTGCGATGTCCTGGTGTTCGGGGACGAGAAGGCAGCCCGCGCCGAAGTGGTCGCGCTGGCCGATGCCGTGGGCCTGCGGGGCATTCATGCAGGTCCGCTGGTGAATGCAGCATCGGCAGAGGCGATGACTTCGCTGCTCATCTTCATCAACAAGAACTACAAGGTAGACGGTGCCGGCATTCGGATCACGGGCGATCTGAAACCGCTCGACTGACCATGTTCTGCGTCCACCCCATAGGCGGCTTGCCGGAAATTCTGGCAGGCGATGACCTTGCTGCGCTGCTGGCCGAACGGCTGGCGGCAGGCGATCCCGCCATTGCCTCGGGCGATATTCTGGTAGTGACGCAAAAGATCGTTTCAAAGGCAGAGGGGCGCAGCGTCGCGCTCTCCTTTGTCGAGGTGAGTGACGAGGCGCGGGAGCTGGCTGCGCTGAGCTGCAAGGAGCCCGCCCTTGTCGAATTGGTGCTGCGCGAATCCAGCGCCGTGGTGCGCGCCGTGCCCAATGTTCTGATTACCCGGCACCGGCTGGGCCACGTGATGGCAAACGCCGGGATCGACGCGTCCAACCTGGGCTCAAATTCGCAAGAAAACGTGTTGCTGCTGCCTGAGAACCCGGACAAGAGTGCCGCGCTTATTGCCGAGGCATGTCATGCACGGACCGGCATCAGGCCGGGCGTAATCATCTCCGACAGTTTTGGCCGACCATGGCGTATCGGCACAACGAATGTGGCGATTGGCTTGGCAGGGCCGCCAGCGGTAATCGATCAGCGCGGCCAGCCAGACCGGGACGGGCGGATCATGCAGGTCACGCAGATCGCCTTTGCCGATGCGGTTGCGGGTGCTGCGGGTCTGGCGATGGGCGAGGGATCGGAAGGCCTGCCCGCCTGCGTGGTACGCGGCCTTGCCTGGCAAGAAGGTGGTCAGACCAGCACCGAGCTGGTGCGACCCGAAGGCGAGGATCTGTTTCGGTGAACGAGCGTGTGGTTGTGCTGACAGGCGGCGTTGGCGGGGCAAAGCTGGTCGAAGGCTTGCAGCAAGTCGTGCCTGGCCCGCAGTTGACTGCCATAGTCAACACGGGCGACGATTTCGAACATCTCGGACTGCCGATCTCGCCCGATATCGACACCTTGCTGTATACTCTGGCAGGACTTGCCAACACCAGCCTTGGCTGGGGGCGCGAAGGTGAGACATGGTCTTTCATGGCCGCCATCAAAAGCCTGGGCGGTGAGGAATGGTTCAACCTTGGCGACGGAGACCTGGCGCTGCACGTGCTGCGCCGCATGGCGAAAGATGCGGGCCAGCCACTGTCTGCCACCGTGCAGGGTTTCGCCCGCCATTGGGGCCTTGATCTCGCCATCCTGCCGATGAGCGACGATCCGGTGGCGACCTGGCTGGAAACCGACGCCGGGCTGCTTCCCTTTCAACGCTATTTCGTGCAGCAGCGCTGCGAACCACGCGTCAGCGCCATACGGTTTGAAGGCGCGGAAAATGCTCAGCCTGCACCCGGCGTGGTGGAAGCTCTGGCCGCTGCGGACATGATCCTGCTCGCCCCGTCGAACCCCTGGCTCAGCATCGATCCCTTGCTGGCCGTTCCCGGCCTTTCCCGGGCCCTGAAGGACAGGCGCGTGCCGCTGGTCGCCGTGTCGCCACTGGTCGGGGGCGATGCGGTGAAAGGTCCGACAGCGAAACTGATGGGTGAGCTGGGACTGCAGGTCACGAACCAGTCTATCGCCGATCACTACGGCGATCTGCTGGATGGCATGGTGATCCACCAGGGTGACGCCGCGCCCGGCGATCTTGCAGTGGGCGTTACCGACACGCTGATGAAACAGGCGGAAGATCGTCGCCGGGTTGCACTTGCGGCGATGGATCTGGCGCGGCAGTGTCGCCGCTGATGGGGTGGACCGCGCTTATTCCCTTTCGCACCGGAACCGGAGGCAAGTCCCGGCTGGAGGCGGTGCTGGATGCTGCCACGCGCGAACGGCTGGCATGGGAAATGGCGCATGACGTGATCGATGTGCTGTCGCGCTGCCTCGAAATCGAACGGATCATGGTGCTTTCAAACAAGGCTTTTGATCATCCTGAGGCCACGTTCGCGCTGGATGCCGGGCGTGGTCTGAACCCAGAAATATCCGCTTTTCGCGATGACTTCGGCCCGGCTCCCCTGCTTGTGATCCATGCCGACCTTCCGCTGCTGACAAAGGCCGATGTGGAGGCTCTGCTTGAAGCGGCTACCGACCACGGTATTGCCATGGCGACAGATCGGGCGGGCGAAGGCACCAATGCAATCGCACTGGCCGATGGCAGGCCGTTTGTCTTCCGGTTCGGGCAAGGCAGCCGCGCTCTGCACGGCGCGGCAGATGAAATTATGCCGGTGCTCCAACGGGTTGGCCTGTCTGCCGATCTCGATACGCCGGACGATCTGTCCTTTCTTCGCCAGCGCGGGCTACGGGTCTGACATCCTTCCTTCCGGCAGGTCGGCCCGACCTGCCGCGATGGTACACGCACGATTCCGAAACCGCAGGAGAGTGGGTGATGAAGCTGAGTATCGGTATTCCCAAGACCATGAAGGTCGCCGCCATGGTTCAGCCGTGGGAGGATCCCCTGACAGGCGCCGACGTGGGCAAGTTGATGGCCGTTGCCGACAAATTAGGCTTCTACAAGTGCATGCTGGGCGAGCATTTCATTATCCCCAAGGAACATATCGAGCTTTCGGGCGACTGGTATTTCCACACGGCGGTTGCGCTGGGTTTCTTCGGCGGGCAGACAACCAATCTGCGGCTTTCTTCCTCCATTTCCATCCTGCCGCTGCAAAGTCCCATCGTGCAGGCCAAGGCGTGGTCCACGCTCGACTGGCTGACCGGGGGAAGGGCGGAACCGATTTTCGGTGTCGGCTGGCTGAAGGAAGAATTCGACATGCTGGGGGTGCCGTTCGCAAAGCGCGGCGCGATGGCCGACGAATACATTGCCGCAATGATAGAGTTGTGGACCAAGGACGATCCCGAATTCGACGGCGAGTTCGTGAAGTTCAGGAATTGCGGCTTTGCCCCTAAGCCGATCCAGAAGCCGCATATGCCGGTATGGTTTGGCGGGGATGCCCCGGCGGTGCAGCGCCGCGTGGCCAAGTTCGGCAATGGCTGGTCGCCCTTTCGCACTCAGCCGGAAACCTTTCCGGACTGCATCGACTACATCAAGTCGCAGCCGGAATACGATGGCCGGCACATTGATGTGTTCTTCGCACTGGAAATGCTCAACGTCGGTGCTCACCACGAAATTCTGGATGATCCGCGCGCGCCGGGCACGGGCGACAAGCAGAAGATCATCGATCAAATCGGCTGGCTGAAGGAACTGGGCATTACCGAAACCATCGTGCCACTGCCGCCAGGTCTGACCGGCGAACAGGCCTGGATCGACCGCCAGCACTGGGTGGCCGAGGAGATCATGCCAGCGATCTGATTGGGTGGCTTCGGGTTATATTTCGGAGCTCAACGGAACGCCTTATTGCTGCGCCTGCGTCGCGGCGAACATATCCAGCATGTCTGCGTAATGCGGCTGATGGTGAACGATGCCGCCGTCGGCAGAGATGATCTGCCCGGTGACAAAGCTGGCTAGGTCCGATGCCAGCCACAGCACCGCGCCGGCAATGTCGTTTGCGACGCTTGCACGCGGCAACAGCACGTGCCGCTGGATCATGCCGAGCTGTTCCTCTGTCATCTGGGCGCGGGCAACCGGGCTGAGGACAAGACCGGGCAGGATTGCATTGCAGCGGATGTTGGCGCGGCCAAATTGTGTCGCCGTATTGCGCGTCAGCGCGTTCACCGCAGCCTTCGATGCGCTGTAGGCGGGGTTGAGGACGTCTCCCAGCAGGGACACGCCAGAACCGGTGTTGATGATCGAGCCGCCACCGGCGGCGATCATGTGCGGCACCACGTGCTTCGTCACCAACATCGTCCCGCGCACGTTTATGTCGAAGGCGGCGTCCCACACCTCCGGTTCCATTTCCACCAGCGAGCCGTCGCGGGTCATCTGCGCGGAAGCGGTATTGGCGGCGTTGTTATGGAGGATGTCGATGCGGCCAAATTTGTCCATTACGGCGGCGATCATCCCGGCAATGCTGGCTTCGTCACCAAGGTCCACCTTCAGGCCGATTGCCTTGCCGCCAACATCGCCGATCTCTGCGGCAACGCGCAGCGCCCCTTCCTCATTGATGTCTGCAATCGCAACTCCGGCACCATGTTCTGCCAGCAATTTCGCGCAGGCTTCCCCGATATTGGCGCCGCCACCTGTAACGATTGCAATCTTGCCTTCGACCAGACCCATCGTCATTCTCCCAAAAGTTTCCACGTGCCGTAATCTTCGGCGGCGGTGAAAAAGCGCTCGTTCATGGGGACGCCGTTCTGGCCCCACGCATCGAGATTGGCGGCCCAGGCCTGCAAGCCGTACATCACGAACAGCCGGGTCTGCTCCCACGCCTCGTCAAAATCGGGCACACCCTGCGCCCCGGTGGCGATCAGGTATTCACGGTATTGCTTTACCATGTCCTTGTGGTGCTTGCGCCGTTCCTCGATGCTTAGCGCGCCGATCACAAAATAGGTCAGGTCGCGCCAGGGCCGTCCACGCCGCACCAGTTGCCAATCCAGCCACAACCGCTCGCCTTCGGGAAGAATGTAGGTGTTGCCCTGGTGGCAATCGCCCAGCGCGATGCAGTGCGGCGCGTCATATGCGCGCTCGATTTCGCCCAGCCGATCGAAAGCGCGTTCCACCTTGCGTGGATCATCCAAATAATGCTGCGGGGCAATTTCGCAGAAGGCTGGATCCTTCAGGTTGGCTTCGATCCACTGCCACATGATCCGCACCTGGTCGCTATCGACCGGTGTATCCATCTGGGTCTGCAGCCACGGCGCATTGGCGGGGCTGATCTTGTCGCTGCCCCACAGGCTGCCATGAAGCTTGGCCAGCCCTTCGAGGTTGTCCATGATCATATCGACGCCGTTGGCATCGGTGCTGTGGCCGAACTTCCCGCCGCGCTGAATTAGGTCTTCCAGCACCACGAAACCGTGTGCGCTGCCATCGTCGTCCCAGTCGGCGTAATAGCACGTCGCCGTCGGGACCTTCATTTCCTGCACCATGAAATGGTAGAAGCGGGCTTCCAGGGCATGAATATCGACATTGTCGAATGAACCGGACCAATTGGCTTTCATGCATAAATGGTCGGGCAGGCCCGCCGTCTTGCCGGCATCGTTCCAGTCAACCTTTACGCGCCATTTGGTGGTGTGGCTGTTGAGCAGTTCCACTGTCTCCATAGAATTGGCGGCAACGCCCGGATACTTGTAGCTCATCATCCGGCCCAGCCACGCGGCATCTACCTGTTCCAGACTGGTCGGCAGTTTTTCCGCTCGGGCCGGGTAGGGCCGGGGCACGCAGTTCGGATCGACGACTGCGGCCTTGTATTGAGCGGGGGCTTGCGGATCCATGGTCAACTCCTAGCAACTTGTGATTTCTTGATTTGAAGGCTGGCCAGCAGCAGCAGGATGCCGCCGACAATACAGAACATCATTGCCGCTGCGATGCCCCAGGCAACGCCATCCCGGCCGCCCACTTCATCTGAGACCCTGCCGATCAACCATGCGCCAAGTCCCACGCCGATCAGGTTCGCGCTGAGCTGCACGAAGGACACCGCCAAACCGCGCAGTTGCGGCCCTGCGATAGTCACGATCACAGCGTAGATCGGGCCGTTATAGGATGAGCTGAAAATACCTGCGGCAAAGACCAGCACGATCGCCAGCGTCGTATCGCTTGCGCCCACGGCGGCCAGCCCGGTGATGGCGGTCAGGAATGGGATGATCGCACCCAGCGACGCGGTCAGGCCCGGATCGAAGCCGCCGCGCGCGGCATTGATCCGATCCGTGCCCCATCCCGCAACCAGATTGCCGACAGATCCCAGGATGCCATAAGCGATGGCCACGACCATGCCGGCGCTGGAGATAGCCAGGTCATGGCTGTCGATCAGGAACGTGGCGAGCCATGTGCTCATGCCATAGATGCCAGTGGCGATGCAGGTAATGGCGGCGATGCAGAAAAAGATGCCAGGCCTGCCGAGCAATTCTCCCGCGCGCTGGCGAAAGGGGCCGGATGCCTCTTCGGATGGTGCGTCCTGCTGCCCGCGTTTGGGTTCCCGGATTGTCAGGAACAGCAGTGGGGCCAGCATCAGGCCGGGGATTCCGGCTGCGACGAAGGCCCATCGCCAGCCGTAGATCTCCACGATCCAGCCGCCCAGAAAGAAGGCCAAGGCCGTGCCGATGCCGGTGCTAAGGTACCAGATGCCGATGGCGGTGGCGCGCTTGTCCGTGCCGAAGTAGTCGGACAGCAGCGACATTCCTGTGGGAGATCCGCCGGCTTCCGCCACGCCAACTGCAGCGCGGCCCATCAGCATGGTCCAGAAACCCGTTGCGGCACCGCACAGTGCGGTAGCTCCGCTCCATGCGCCAAGAGCCAGGGTCATCAGGTTCTTGCGGTTGAAGCGGTCAACGGCGTAGCCGAAAGGCAGGGCCGCGATGGCAAAGGGAATTCCGTATGCCAGGCCTGCAAGAATGCCCAGTTGTTCGCCAGACAGGCTGAACTCTTCGCCCAGCGGCTTCAGCACGAGACCGATGATGGCCCTGTCGATCCCGTGACAAGTCTGGGCAATAGTCAGGATTGCAAGCACATACCAACGGTAGTTGCCTCGCTCCTTGCTGATGTAAGCGCCAGCCATCCGAATTCCTCTCTCGTTTGCATGCATTGCAGAGTCGCCGATGTCGCAACCTGTCCAAGGAAAGGCGCGGGCGGCAGGCTACCGCGTGATTAATCGATAACGGAGAGTGAAACCGATATGACGCAGGAAGAACAGAACCAGGATATTGTCCGCCGTTTCCTGGGGGCGGTAGAGGCTGGCGAGATCGACACGATCGAGGCTCTGCAGGCGCCGGAATGCAGCTGGTGGATCATTGGAACGGGCGAAATTTCGCGGGAATCCTACACCGACGCGGTGAAGGGCATGTTGCTGACTGCATCGCCACGCAAGGTCGAGATCGTCGGCATGATCGCCCAAGGTGATACCGTTGCCGCAGAGGTGCGCTCCGAAATGCATTTCGGCGAGCGGGTTTATGCCAATGAATACCATGACCTGTTTGTGATCAGGGACGGCCTTATCGTGCACGGGCGCGAGTATTTTGACACGGGTAAAGTCGCCGCCTTCTTCGGCTCGCAGGGAGATGCAGCA
>JBASBA010000463.1:0-5187 GCA_049650885.1 Alteraurantiacibacter sp.
AATAAGCATAGGGCGCATCCTGATTGCCAGGATGTATCGAAAGGAAGCGCGTGGCCGACTGAATGGCCTTCGTATAGTCGCTGGCCGCATAATAGGAGAACGCGCTCATCAACTGCGCGCGGCGGGCCCATGGTGAGTAGGGATGCTGGCGTTCCACCTCGTCAAACAGGCCGGCTGCCAGGGCAAGGTCGCCGCGATCAAGCCGACCCTTGGCCGCCGAATACAGTGATTCGACATCACGTGCGACATAGGCAAGGTCGGTCTCACCGGCGCTGCTGCCACCGCCGGCACAGCCGGACAGAAGCATGGCGGAAGTCGCGCCCAGCAGCGCGGTACGGATGGAAAGCTTCGCGATCATGGCTAGCCTATAACTAGCCTCTCGCTGAACGCCAAGTGAAGTCACCAAGACTTTACCGCTTTCTGTGGGCGTCATTACGCTTTTCAGCGCAGCCCTACTTTCGTTTCCGAACTGTCCCGGCCCACGCAGGATCGTTGCGCATGAAAGCGGATCGACGTTTGTCGTGCGGCGTTGGCCGATGATCGGAGGCATCGGGGTTTTGTCGAGCGCAGCCAAGACCCGGTCGACCTTCGGATGCCATGCGCCCTTCCCTTGCCTAGATAAAACTCATCGCTTCGGTCCGGGGCTCAACAAGTGAGGGGCCGTATTACATCTGAGGAGGAAGGATTATGACAATGTTTTCAAACACAACCGGCCTGGCCACCATCTTGGCAGCAAGTGCCCTGATTGCCACCCCTGCCCTTGCAGGCAGCGCAGACGCGGCTTCGGTGTCTGTTCGCTACAGCGATCTCGACCTGTCCACCAAGGATGGGCAGGAAGCACTGGAACGCCGCCTGACACACGCGGCAGAAAAGGTGTGTGGCATCAACCGCCGCACGTCTGGCGTGGCACTGCCGACTTCGGAATCGCGCAGTTGCTATCGCGAAACGATCGAATCTTTCGAACGAGAAATCGCCAACTCTACGCAAGAGCAGCAGCAGCAACGCGGCTGATGCCGGGATTGATGACCCGGTAAACGATGCCACGCCCGACTTGCTGCGTAGGGTAAGACGCAGCTGGGGCCACTCCAACTGGCAAGCAGGGTACGGCATCGACTTGACCCGCCTGTGAAGGTTCTCCTGAGAGGAAGCCGTCACGGCGGGTCTTTTTTCTGGGTGGTGCCCATGCCGAAGGACTGGTGCGAAACACCGCCTTTTCCTATACGTCCAAGCCATGGCCAAAGCCCTCTTCGAACTCAATCCCCACCTTGATCGCCCCACGCTGGCCCGCCGGTTCGCCGCCGACAAGCGTATTCAGGTGGAAAATATCCTGACACAAGAGACTGCGCGCGAACTGCGCGAGATCATGGTGAGGGGTACGGAATGGGGCGTTGCCCTGCAGGCCGGAGCCACTGCCAAACCACATGGCTGGCGCGGCCGCGATCTGCGCGACCCTGCTGTTGGCAAGCAGGTGGTCGAATTGGTGAAGGAAACGGATAATGCCGCGGCATCCCGGGATTATGCCTACCGCTCCCACCGCTATTCCCTTGTAGAAGGATTGCAGAAGCAGTGGGAACCTGGCGGTCCGCACGATCTTCTGCTGGAATATCTGAACGCACCCGATTTCATGCAATTCATGCGCGAGATTACCGGTATTCCCGAACTGGTGAAGGCAGATGGCCATGCCAGCTGCTTTGGCCCCAACCATTTCCTGGGCAAGCATAATGACAGCCATGTGGCCGAAGGCTGGCGCATCGCATATGTGCTGAACCTCACCATTGACGATTGGTATCCCGACTGGGGCGGCTACCTTGTATTCTACGACGAGGCGGGAAATATCGAGGCCGGCTTCATGCCGCGATTTAACACGCTGAACCTTTTCCTCGTGCCGCAATCCCATGCAGTAACCTACGTGCCGCCCTTCGCGCCGCGCGGTCGTTATGCCATCAGCGGGTGGCTGCGCGACCGGTGAGTGCGACCCCTGACCACTACCGCGCGCAGGCGCAATCGCTGGCTGCCAGCGGCAATGTGGCAGGCGCGCGGGCCATTCTCGACACCGCGCTCACGCAGCATCCGGATAACGCCCCGCTGGCGAACAGCGCTGGCAATCTCGCGATGAAGCTGGCCGATCCTGTTGGTGCCTCGCACCTTTTTGCCAAAGCCGCCGAACTGGCACCCACATCGCTTGAATATGCAATCAATCTCGCCATCGCGCTGTCCGCAGCACAACACCATCGTAAAGCGCTGGCAGCTCTGTATTCACTGGAAAGCCAAGGAAAGACGGACGCCCGCTATTGCTCCGTGCGGGCCAGTTGTGCGCGGGCGGCGCGGGATTTGGCACAAGCCCAACTGTGGTACGATCGCAGCATCGCATTGAACCCGTCGGGCGCAAAAGCCCTCCACGGCCGGGCCCGTGTGGCGCTGGAACGCGGGACTAGCGATGCGGTGCAATTCTTCGAACGCAGCCTCACACTCACCAAGGGCGATGCCCAGGCATGGCTGGGCCTTGCCGAAGCTCTTGATCTCGCCGGTGAAAAGCAAAAAGCGCGCGAACTGGCCGTTCAACTGGTTGCACAGGCACCGCAATGGACCGACGCGTTGCGTTTGCTGGCGCAATTGAGGCTGGCCACTGGCGAGCCTGATTTCGCCAGTCATTTTGCCGAAGCCGAAGCGCGTGTGCCAGGCAACCCCGCCATCGCGCACGAACATATCCGCGTGCTTGAACAACAAGATCTGTTTGCCGAAGCGATGGAAGCAGCGCAGAACGCCGCACGGCGCTTCCCGGAAAATGAGACCTTCGCCCTGCTCCAGGCCAGCTACGCCGGGATAATTGGCGAGGATGTTAAGGCGCAGAGCCTGTTTGATGGGCTGTCTCTCCAAACCCCCGATCGCTGGCTGCTTGAGGCACGATACCTCATTGGCCGTGATGAATATGCGCGATGTTCGGCGCTGCTCGACCGTGTGATTGCGGACAATCCGCTACACATCAATGCGTGGGCGGTGCGCGATTTCGTGTGGCGGCTGACCGACGATGCGCGCGGCGATTGGCTACACGGACAGGAGGGATTGGTCCGGATGGTAGAATTGCCCGATGGCGATGCAGTCCTGCGCGAGGCCGTGCCACTGTTGCACCGCCTGCACGACAATTCTGCATATCCGTTAGGCCAGTCCCTGCGCGGAGGTACGCAAACGCGCGGAGCCCTGTTCGATCGCGCCGAACCGGAACTGCAACGCCTGCGCGATGCGCTGAAATTGGCCGTCGAAAATTATCGCTCCACCCTGCCCGCATTCGATCCCGATCATCCGCTTCTGCGCTTCCGCGATGCAGAGCTTGTCATCACCAGTTCATGGTCCGTTCGTCTTTCGGGCGGCGGCGATTTCCATGCGGCTCATTTACATCCGGAAGGTATTATTTCGAGCGCGCTCTATTGCGCATTGCCCGATGGCCTGTCCGACAGCGATGCTGCTGCGGGTCATATTGAACTGGGCCGGCCACCGCCAAAATTGCGCATCGATCTGGAACCGCGTTTCACGCTACGCCCAAAGCGGGGCCATCTCGCGCTGTTTCCCAGCACCCTTTACCACGGCACACGTCCGTTCAATGATGGTCAACGTATGACAGTTGCCTTTGATGTCCAACATGAGGAGAGACGTGGATGAGCGCAAAGAATGTCCACGATGTCTGGAACACCTACTGGGACAACCACACCCGGCACCGCCAAAACGAACGCGCCGGGATGCCCGCCAACTGGCAGGCTATAGACAGCGTCCAGGGATCTGCGTGGAAAGAATTTGCCCGCAAACTGCCCCCGAAGGCGCGAATTCTCGATCTTGCTACGGGCGATGGCCGGGTCATGACCCATGTGCTGGACAGCAGGCGGGATCTGAAAGCCTTGGGTATCGACCGTGCGGCCATGTTGCCCACGCCTCCACGCGGAGCCAAAATCAAGGGCGGGACAGAGATGGAAAGCCTGCCTTCGCCAGACAGCCAATTCGCAGCAGTTACCAGCCAGTTCGGCTTTGAGTACGGCGATATGCCGAAGATTTCGCGACAGGTTGCGCGTGTGTTGCGCCCCAATGGACAGTTCGCCCTGATGTCACATCGCGAGGATGGACCGATCGTTGCACATAATCGCAAACGGCGGGAAGAACTGGACTGGGCGCTGGAGCAGGAAGAATTGCTGAAACTGGCGCATAAAAGCCTGGGGCTGCGCAGCGCCGGGATCGCTGCGCTTCCGCCTGCCGTGATCGCCGCGCCAGAGAAAGGCGCAGCGCTGTTTGGCAAAGGTTCGGCAGCTTCGCAAATTGCCGAAGCAATTCGCCAGACACTTCATCTGGGCCGGCAGGATAGCGCCGCGAACGTGGGTGCCCTGCTGGACGCAATTGGCAAGAAGGCCGCCAATGAACTGGGACGGATTGCATCGCTGGAGGTTGCCGCACGCGCCATAAGCGATCGAGAGCTGCTGCTTGGCACCCTTGGCGACGCGGGGTTTGAGCTGGAGAGCGAGCGCGAACTGGTTAGCGACCTTTCGCCAAAGCCGTTCGCGGATTTCAGAATCTTTCGCCTCACCACCTGATCCAGCCTGAGCAGCCCGAATTGCTCAACACCTTTGTCGTTCATGAAAAAAGGCGGGAGACCACATGGTCCCCCGCCCTTTTTTCTGGCGAAATTTCGCTTTGGTCTGTCGCCTAGAAGCGAACGAGAACCGATGCGAAGAAGTCGCGACCCAGAACGTCGTAGGTCGACGGGTAGGTGTTGGCCTGCTCACCATTGTTACGATCGCCCAGCAGCAAGCTGTTGGTGTTGTTCGTAACCACACCATTCGCGTTAAACTCTGGGTTCGTCGGCAGGGTGTCGAACACGTTGTTTACACCAACAGTAAACGTAACCGTTTCCTGGAAGTCATAAGACAGCGTGAGGTCGATCAGGTCGTAGGCAGTGATACGCTCAACGAAGTAGTTGAACGATGGATCATCGTCATCAACTGCGGAAAGGTGACGCCAGCGGGTCGAGAAGGTCAGAGGACCATCGACATAGCTTGCACGCGCCGTCCACTTGAACGCCGCCTGCGGTTCGCCACACTCAACACCGAACTGGCCGGCACATTCGACAACAACGTCCGGATCGTTCTGGTCAGGGGCAACCAGGTTCGATTCCGTCCAGGTGCCCAGGAACGACAGGTTCAGGTC
>JBASBA010000464.1:0-10619 GCA_049650885.1 Alteraurantiacibacter sp.
GTGAAGGACTGAAGTCCATTCTTGTTGACGAAGAATTCTCGATTGCTGGGCAACACAAAAACTCTCGCGCGATGATTACTGCAAAGGATGAAGGCGCCGCGCCTGTAGACATGATCGTGGTCGATGCCGATAGCACTCGCGATGTACCGCAGGATATTGCTGCCTTGCGGCAGGCATTTGCAAAGTCGCGGATCGTTATCATGTGTCAGGAGCTTGAGATCGGCTGCCTGGTCGAAGCGTTCGAAGCTGGCGCCGATGGATACGTCCTTAATAACATTGGCTGCCAGTCACTGGTCAGAAGCCTGTATCTCGCGGCATGCGGAGAAAAGGTCGTTCCGGGTGAACTGGTAGACCTTTTGCCCTCACTTGCCCATGCAACTGCCGATCATGTAAAGGCCGAGGGGGAGCTTTCGGATCTGCTTTCCGAACGTGAAATTGCCACGCTGCGCTGCCTCGTAATGGGTTATCCGAATAAGGTTATCGCACGACGTCTGGATATCGGCGAAGCGACGGTGAAGGTCCATGTGAAGGCCATCCTGCGCAAGCTGAACGTGCAGAACCGTACACAGGCCGCGATCTGCGGGGTGAGCTACGGTGTGCAGTCCGCAATGCCGGAAGCAAATCAGCGCAAGCCCATGGTGGCTGATCTTGTAGCAGAAAGCGACGTTGTCAGCGAAGCCGACAGCGCCAGCCCATTCATGTTGTCAGACAAGCGCGCTACTGATCACACGATTGACGCCTGAGTAAACCCGCGGGTCATGCACGGCCCCCGGATTGCTTCACGCGTCATGGAGTGATGGATGTACTGCATGTTGATGCAGTCCGCGCCTGCACAACCTTGTGGTAATTGGGCGATCCGCGCATGAGTTTACCTTCTGCGGCTGCGATGTCGCATATAGCGAACTGGAAATGTCATGAAAATTACGATGATCGGCTCAGGCTACGTAGGCCTGGTCTCCGGCGCCTGTTTTGCCGATTTCGGCCATGAAATCGTGTGCGTCGATCTTGACCAGTCCAAGATCGACGCCTTGAACGATGGCATTATCCCGATTTACGAGCCCGGCCTGGAGGCGTTGATAGAGCGCAATGCCAAGGCCGGACGGATTTCTTTCACCACAGAACTGGCCCCTGCGGTTGCCCGCGCCGATATCGTCTTCATCGCCGTCGGTACTCCATCGCGCAGGGGTGATGGCCATGCGGATTTAAGCTTCGTTGCCGCTGCCGCTGAGGATATCGCCCGCGCAATGGAGGGCTTTACCGTCGTCGTCACCAAGTCCACAGTGCCCGTTGGCACAGGTGACGAGGTTGAGCGGATCATCGCCACAACCCGGCCCGATGGCGATTTCGCCGTGGTTTCCAACCCTGAATTCCTGCGCGAAGGCGCTGCGATCGAGGATTTCAAACGTCCCGATCGGATCGTAGTAGGAAGCGAGGATCAGCGCGCGCTGTCAGTGATGCGGGAGGCTTACAGACCCCTCAGCCTCAACAAGTCGCCAATCCTGGAAATGGATCGCCGCTCTGCCGAGCTGACGAAATATGCCGGTAACGCTTTCCTGGCGACCAAGATCACGTTCATCAACGAAATCGCCGACCTTTGCGAGAAAACCGGAGCCAATGTGCAGCACGTTTCGCGCGGGATCGGGCTGGACAACCGCATCGGCGGCAAGTTCCTGAATGCAGGCCCCGGATATGGTGGCAGCTGCTTCCCCAAAGATACGCTGGCCCTGCTGAAGACAGCGCAGGATTACGAGGCACCGCAGGCCCTTGTGGAAGCCGTGGTGCGCAGCAATGACAACCGCAAGCGCGCCATGGGCCGCAAAGTCATCCAGGCGATTGGCGAGGATGTGCGCGGCAAGATCGTTACCGTGCTTGGCCTGACCTTCAAACCGAACACCGATGATATGCGTGACAGCCCCGCAATCGGTATCGTCCAGACCTTGCAAGATGCCGGCGCGTTGGTTCACGCCTATGATCCAGCGGGCACGGCCAACGCGCGCGATGTGCTTGACGATGTCGTTTACTTCGACAACCCCTACGCAGCGATGGAAAACGCCGAAGCGCTGGCGATCGTGACAGAATGGGACGAATTCAGGGCGCTGGACCTTGCCAAGGTGAAAGCAAAGCTGAAGGGAATGGTCGTGGTTGATCTACGCAATATCTATGATCGCGAGGAGATTGAAATGCTCGGGATCAAATATGTAGCCGTAGGTCGCTGATCTATTGTGCCACTGCGCGACGAGATCACTGGAAGTAACGGGAAGCCAAGAGAAATGCCAAAAGTGATGTTTGTCATTTCAGGCCTCGGCGCAGGCGGGGCGGAGCGGGTTATCTCGCAGATTGCCGATCACTGGAACGCCCGCGGCGTTACCGTGGAAATCGCCAGCTTCGATCGGCCCGGCGACCCCGAGTTCCATCATTTCGGCTCCGAAATCATTCGCCACCGAATTGGGAGCGAGACGACTGGCAAGCTGTCTAAACTTACTAACTTGCGCAATCTCAGGGGGTTGCTGACCACGTCGAGGCCTGATGTGGTGGTATCTTTCCTCACCAAGAACAATCTGCTTGCCCTGATTGCCACCGCCGGCCTTCCAATCCCGGTGATCTGTTGCGAACGCAACAATCCGGAACGGCAGGAAAAGCATCCTGCATGGAACCGGTTGCTCGCCCTCGCCTACCGACGTGCAAAGCTGATCATCTGTCAGACAGATACCGTGAAGCGCTGCTTTTCTTCGTCGGTGCAGGACAGGCTGCGTGTCATTCCAAACCCCGTCAGCGCGTGGTCGCAGGCGCGCGAACCGGCAGATGCACATCGCATCGTCGCCGTGGGCCGGTTGACGGAGCAGAAGGGTTTTGACGTGTTGCTCGATGCGTTTTCCCAATTGGGGCCAGAGGCGGAAGACTGGCAGCTCGATATCTTTGGCGAAGGCCCGCAGCGTGAGGCCCTTGAAACGCAAATTGCAAGGCTCAAAATTGAGCGTCGGGTAACCCTGATGGGCAATAGCGCGACGCCTGGCGGCTGGGTAGAAAACGCCGGTCTGTTCGTCCTCTCCTCCCGCTACGAGGGATTTCCCAACGTCTTGGGAGAGGCGATGGCAGCAGGCCTGCCGGTTGTCGCAACGCGTTGCGATTTCGGGCCTGAAGAGATGATCGAAGATGGGCAATCGGGCCTGTTGGTACAGCCGGAAAATCCTGCCGCTCTGGCACGGGCCCTGCAGCAATGCATTGAGGACAGGCCAATGCGAAAGCGATTGGGCAGCCGGGCCGCTGAAGCAGTAACCGAATTCGCTCCGCCACGCATATTGCGGCAGTGGGACGCAGTGCTTGCCGAGGCGGCGTTACCGTCTGCCAATATGCCGCAAGAACCCGAGCGAAATATGAAGGAACCCGTCGCATGATCGATCGCGAACTCAAAATGCTGGTGACTTCTGCAGGTCGCCGCGCGGGGCTGATCGAATGCTTCCGTGTGTCAGCGGCGCGCATGGGGTTGGCGCTGGAAATACACGCCTGTGATCTTCATCCCGAACTGAGCGCTGCCTGCGCATTGGCCGACGCAAAATTCACCGCACCGCGTTGCACCGACCCTGATTACAGTCCCGCGCTGCGCAACTACGCACGAGAGAACGGCATAGGCCTGATAGTGCCGACGATTGATACCGAATTGCAGCCGCTGGCCGCTGCGCGCGCAGACTTTGCCGCGATGGGCACGTATCTGCACGTTTCTTCCGAGGAGGTGATCGACATCGTCCGCGACAAGAAGCGTACGATGGATGTGCTGGAAAGAGCCGGAGTTCCGGTTCCCCGGACGGCCAGACTGGAGGACTTTCTAAGCGATCCGGCAGGCTGGGAATGGCCCCTGTTCGTAAAGCCTGTATCGGGAAGCGCCAGCCGTGGTGTGGAGCTTATTCAGAACATCGAGGCACTTGATCGCAAGTTCGACGAACCAATGCTGGTGCAACAATTGCTTCGCGGCGACGAGTACACGATCAACCTCTTCTGTGACGAGGACGGCGCGATGCGCGCCGCGATCCCGCACCTGCGAATCTCTGTGCGCGCTGGCGAGGTTGAGAAGGGCCGGACCGTGCGCCGGGACGACTTCGAAACCATTGCCCGCAACCTTGCCGCGGCCATGCCCGGCGCGCGCGGCGTGCTTTGCTTCCAGCTATTTGATGACCCAGACCTTGGTCCGCGCGTGATCGAGATCAACGCACGGTTCGGAGGAGGCTATCCGCTGGCAGACCGCGCCGGCGGACACTTCGCCGAAAATGTGCTGCGAACGGCCATCAAACAGCCGCTCGTCGATTGCCATGACTGGCAGGACGGGCTGACAATGCTGCGTTATGACAATGCCGTCTTTGTCTGACGGCGCAGCGCCAAGCGTCCTCGTTTTCGACCTGGACGATACGCTGTATCTGGAACGGGATTTCGCCTTCAGCGGCTTTGTTGCGGTGGAGGCGCATTTGCGCGTGATGCATGGCGATGCAGTGGCGCCTGGCACGTGCCGCGCACTGTTCGAGCAAGGCATGCGCGGGGAGATTTTCAACCGCGCCCTGGAACAGTTCGGACTGACAGCCGATGCAGGCACCATCCGCGCACTGGTGGAGGTGTATCGCGGGCACGATCCGCAGATTGCACCTTGCCCCGATACAATTCGCTTTCTTGCCGCCGACAGCCGCCGCCGTGCAATCATCACCGATGGCCCTGCCGCGATGCAACGATCAAAAATTGCCGCACTCGGTTTTGGCGATCAGTTCGGCCTTATCATCCCGACAGGCGAGCTGCCCGATGGGATGGGCAAGCCGCACCCGCGGGCATTTGAACAGGTTATGGAATGGTCGGGAGAGGCCAGCGCGCGACATATTTACATCGCCGACAATCCGGCAAAGGATTTTATCGCCCCGCGGGCACTTGGCTGGCGGACGGTGCAGATCAATCGTGAAGGCCGGGTGCATTCGCCCGATGCGAAATCGCGCGATCACGCGGCCGAGAAAACCATCGGTTCGCTGGACCAACTCTCATCGGCGCTGAACCGGCTGAATTAACTGCCCGTCTTGCCAGGCACCGGCGCGCTCAGCCGCTCGCCACCAACCATCACCAGCAATGTCCGCAGGATGATCAGCAGGTCCAGCCGAGCGCTGCGATTTTCGATGTACCACAGGTCCAGCGCAATTTTTTCGTTAAGCGACAGCAGGGTGTTACCGTTCACCTGTGACCAGCCGGTAAGCCCGGGCCGAACCTGCCCGCGCATCCTGCCCGCTTCGCCCTTCTCGGCGATGGTGTGCGGTAAAAGCGGGCGCGGCCCGACGAAGTTCATGTCGCCCCGCACCACGTTCCAAAGCCCCGGCAATTCGTCCAGTCTAGAACGGCGCAGAAAGCTGCCGACCATCGTGGTGCGCTCGGCATCTGACAAAAGCTCTCCGGAGGGGTCACGTGCATCGCTCATGCTGCGAAACTTCACGAGCGTGAAACCTTCCGCATGCCGACCCGATCGCGTCTGCCGGAAGATGACAGGGCGGCCCATCGATATCCCTACCATCACCGCCAGAACGGCCAGCAATGGCAGCACCAGGATCAGCAGGACAAGGGCAACAAGGCGCGAAAACATCACTTCCAACAGCCGCTAGGAGGCGTACCTGTTCTGCGCCGACCGCTTCTTGCCGAACATCCGCATCACCCGTTCCTTGATCGTGGGAGAATGCGAATAATCATCCGAGTAGTAATCCGATGCATCAACATAGAACTGGATGGAATCCCCATACTGTCGGCGCGCATGCTCGGCGTAATCGACGTGATCGAACACAACCCCGTCAGCGCGGCCCGATAGCGTCTCCAGCGTGGCGCTCATCTGTTCAATCGTCGTGCGACCCCAGCGCGATACGACCAGCGTATGGTCGGTGAAATCACACATGGCACGGGCATCGCGAACTGCGAGTGCGGCCGGTGCGTTGATAATCAGCAAGTCAAAATGGTTTTTCAGATTGGCCAGCAGGTGACGCAGGCTTTGCGCGTTAAGAAGCGCAGCGGGATTTTCCACCGGCTGCTTTGCGCTAAGGACTACGATACGGCCATTGTCCTGCACAAAAGCGTTCTCGATTTCCTCGTCACCCAGTCCCTCCGGTGTGTCGAGCATCGGCTTTACATCCGGATCCAGCAGCAGATCATCAATGCTGGCACGGCCCGTCAGCACATCAACGATATCGGGTGTATCGAGGTTCTTTTGCACTTCCTTCAGCAAACCCTTCATGCGCAGGTCCAGGTCAACCAGCACAACGCTTTGCCCCATGACCTTTGCTGCTGCGGCCAGGGTCAGCGAAACGGTGGACTTGCCGTCATTGGGCAGCGGGCTGGTAATCAGCACCGATTGCGGACCGCCATCTGTGCGCAGTGCACGCATTTCCGAATATGTGGATCGTGCCGCTTCGGCGAACAGGGAATGCGGATCCTGCAACACGGGGCTTTCGCCAACCTTTTCGGAAAGTCCGGCCTCGATACGCGGCAGCATGCCCAGCGTGGGCAGGCCAAAGTGGCGCGCAACATGCGCCGATGTCCGCAGACGTCCGTCGGCAAGATCGAGGCCCAGCGCCATCATCACCGCCAGCACTGCCGAACCCAGCATGGCCACGACCGTCATCTTCGCAGGCGCCGGGGCCACACGGTCATAATTGGCAACCGCTGGCGAAACGACCGTGGTATTCACGCCCTCAAGCTGCATCTGCGCGCGCACCTGCTCGATCCGCTCCACGATGGAGGCAAAGGCCATGTTGGCAAGGGCATCGTTACGCTCAAGCTCTGAAAGCTCTACGGAATTCTCGTTGTTCTGGAAGGCCTGCGATCGCACGGATGCAAGTGCCCCCTGCAAACGGCCAGCCCGCGCTGCGTCCTGTGCGGCCTGGCTGCGCGCCATTTCACGCATCTGGGCAGCTTCGGCATTGGCAACGGACTGCGCCGCCGACTGTGCATCGGCACGCTGGCGCGCAAGTGCCGCCTCCACCGAAGACAATTCGTTCGTCACGCGCACCATGTCGGGATGGTTCGCGCCAAGGGTCGAGCCTGCACGGGCCTTTTCTGCAAGCAGGGTGGCCTGTTGCCGCTCAAGCTGCTGGACGGCAGCAGACGTCGCCTGCGCAGTGCTGCGCAAACCTGCGGCACCGGCGATGACGGAACTGCGTGAAGAAGAGCCGGCACTGTTGGCACTGGCAGAAGCTGCCTCTGCGGCAAGCTGGTTCAAATGCGAGAGGTTTTCGCTTGTCCCGAGCCCAAACGGCATACGCGCATCGCGGCGGAACTCTGCAAGTTCATTCGAGGCGGTTCGCGCCGCTTCCTCACGATCGGCACGTTCGGCCAGCAGCGATGTCAGCAGTTCCTCGCGCCGTTCCGTACTTTGGCTTTTGCGCACCGTGCTGACTGAATCGGGATACTGATTTGCGATCCTTGCGGAAAGCTCCGGCGTCTTCGTAGTAATAGTCACCTGGATAAGATCGGAATTGGGCTCACTCGACACCGTAAGCATGTTGAGCAGCGTGTTGATCGCCTGATGCATCTGCGCCGTGTCACTTCCCGTGACCTGCCCCATTTCCTCACGGAATTCCGGGTCGCTCAACAGGTCGAGATCAAGGATCACCGCTTCTGCCGACGAGCGCGAGCGATTGAGGCGCACCGCATTACTGACACGGACCTCGTTGCGATTGCTGACATCGGCCTGGTTTGTGCCAACCTCGTCAATCAACTGCACCTGCACATGGGCAGACGAGCTGTAGAGGTTCGGCATCATCAACTGGTAGGCGAATACCGGCAGGGTAATCAGCGCAATCACCAGCAGGATCATCCGCTTGTGGCGTTCCAGCAAACGCACGAAATCGCGAAGCGAAAGCGTGTGATGTGCAACAGCTTCGGGACGGGGGCTCCAGGGAAGCCGCCGTTCTGCGGGCATATTGTGTTCGAATTCGTTGACTTCTACCAGATTAGCCATGCGATTTTCCGCCTGTTACCGCTTCGTGAAGAGGCAGCCCTTTTAAAGTTCCGTAAGTCGAACAATGCGCAGATCAGGCGCGCTTTGGCACCTTATCATCGGTATCGCGCGCGACTTAAATAGGTTAGCCCATTTAGGTATACCGCGATCGCCAGTTGCGTCCTGCGCCTTGCATTCGTGCGCTGAAAGCCCCGACTTCGGGCAATCAGAAACGCACTCTCACGCCGGCACCCGCCCTGAAGCGACTGTATTCGTCCAGCGGACCATCGCTTCCGCGGTTACTATAGCTGACAGTGCTGAAAACTGAAAGACGACGGCTCAGCAGATACTCGACCCCGGCATTCGCCCGCAACCTTTGCTGGGTCTCGGAAGTTGCACCGGCGAAATTATACCGTTCCAGATCAACACCCACCGATCCCAGCAAGTCGTGGCGGATTTCCTGCTCCACAGTCACGCCGATATTTGTCTCGATCCGCGTCGATCCGCCGGAACGGAAGGAGGTAACGTCGCCGTTAAAGAGGTTAAGCCGGACAGCGGTACGTCTGGTTGGCCGATAAGCCAGCTGACCCTGCAACGAAAAGCCTGTGCGGCCATCGCGCAGCGGATCATCCGTGTTCAGTTTGAAGATACCTGCACCCACCCTGCCTTCTATCAGACCGCCATCGTCGAAGCGAACGCCCACCAGGGCGCCAGTCGTTGAAACATCGCGGTCGATATTGGTGATCGGCTCGGGCAGGCGGAAGTTGCGCCTGGTGTAATACCCTGTGCCGGTGAAGTAGAACGGTCCGCCAGAACGGTAGCCGACAGTCACACGGCCCGAATAGGTCTCGTAATCGCGATCGGCATCAATCGGGTCGAGCGCGTTGACGTTCTGAAAATCGCCCTCCGCCTCGAACAGGAATCGCGAACCGCGGCGACTGTATCCGGCGGTGCCCCCCAATATGCGGTACACGCGCGGCCCGATACCCAGTATCTGGCGCGCTTCGGGATCGCCGCGATCTTCGATCACGCGATCGGCCAAGCCACTGACGTAAAAGGACTCGCCCGCCTGCGGGCTGAAAACGCTGGTCAACCGCGCAGATGCCCCTTCGGCATTCTCGCTCTCGAAATCTGCGTAGCGGCGGACATCCGCATTTGCCGCGAACGTCGTCGCCAGAGCCCCTGTTCTATGTTGCAATACCGCGTAGGGTCGGATGCGGGCAATCGCATCGCTTTGCGTATCGACCGGGGTTGCAAACACGTT
Source organism: Alteraurantiacibacter sp. (assembly GCA_049650885.1). Lineage (GTDB taxonomy): Bacteria > Pseudomonadota > Alphaproteobacteria > Sphingomonadales > Sphingomonadaceae > Alteraurantiacibacter. The sequence goes on from JBASBA010000464.1 coordinate 9,210, forward strand.
GTCGTTAAACTCGACTTGCGCCTCGCCACCCACGTCGAGAGTGAAAGGACCGAAAGACACCGGTACGCTCTTGTACTCGAAATCGTCTCCCAGAACTCCGCCCGCCGTGGATCCGATTTCCTGCGCAGAGGCAGAAAACGAAATCCCGGCAAGGCTGCAGGTTGCCGCAGTCAGTAGCCAGAATGACCGAGCGCGCATCAGAACCAGCGCTCGTAAACGCGGATGCGGTCACCCGGCAGGATCGCGGTATCTTCCGTCGCCCGCGACCGGACCTCGCGGCCATCCACGGTGCGCACCACCTCGACTTCGCCTTCCTGCGCACGATAGGTGTAGCCACCAGCCGCAGAGATTGCCGAAAGAACCGTCATACCCTGACGATAGGTAATCTCGCCCGGGGATTTCACTTCGCCGATGACATAGAAGGGGCGCAGCGTTCCCATCTGTACCGATACGATCGGATTGGTGAGCAGGTTGCGCGAACGATACCCGTCGGCGATCCGGTCTTCGATTTCACGCATGCCCAGCCCGGCAACTTCGACTTCCTGCAAAAGCGGCAGCGAAATCATCCCGCCGGTGTCGATGATGTAGGAGCGATCGGTCTGTTCGACATCCTGGATCGTCACCAGCAGCTCGTCACCCGGCTGCATCTGATAGTCGGTTGAATTGGCCGCCGCGATTGGCGGCAATGTGCCGAGCGAGGAGGAACACGCTGCAAGCAGCGCAAAACCTGCCATGCAGGCCAAAGCTCGTATCAGGTCTCTTGTCCGTTGTATCATGTCACACCCCTTTCCATTCTTTCAAACAGCCGGAAAGTCGCGTTCCGGATTACTCCGGCAACAGCCCCCAGCTTCAAATTGCGGAAAGTTCGGGACATTCCCTTACCCCCGCCAAACCCCGTTACAGGGCAAACATTACTATTCATCGGCGTCAAGTCCACCGCCTTGCGAACCAGTCTATTGACGGCAGCGTTGTCGATCTCTTGCAAATACTCACTCCGCCAGCGCCCACAGGGCTTCGGCGATGCGTGCCATATCGGCCTCGTCCAGCGTGTGATCCACAAGCAGCATCAGCGTTCGGCGGCCAAGCGCATGGGCATTGGCGAGACTGCCATCGCGGGGGCAATCCAACCCATCAAGCCCCAGTTCCAGGCTCATGTCAGGGCAGGAGCCAGTGCCGCAGGGAATACCCATCGCCATCAGTCGCGTGATGATCTGCGTGCGTTTTTCCTCGGGATCGACCACAGTCGGGCGCAGCAGCAAGTAGAACTTGTAAAACGAGTGCGAAATCCCCCCGGGAATGTCTGGCACCATCAGGAACGGATGACCTTCGAGACTTTCCGACAGGACTTGTGCATTATGTCGGCGCGCGGCGAGCCAGTCGGGTAGCTTGCGCAATTGCACACGGCCTATC
>JBASBA010000465.1:0-1622 GCA_049650885.1 Alteraurantiacibacter sp.
CCTTTATTGAGATCGTTATGCGACTGTTGTTTATTTTGTTACTTGCATTTATGTCGAGTATTGCCAACGCCGAAGAAGAAGCTGTAAAAGAAGAGCTTCCGCCGATTAACCCAGCTTACAATGCAGAGCATGCTATGGTGCTCGTTAATCAAGGCTCGCGTATTTTTGCAGTTAACTTACCAACTTATAAATTACCTCACGATGTGCAAGTTGTTTATCAAATTGAAAACCCAGATGTCGCTTTTTTAAGCCTGGTACGTGATGCAGAGCTTATTACTATCAAACCACAACCGTTTAATATTCAACGCCTAATGCGCGGCGAAGAACTAACAATTACGGCAGATGTGTATGCCGGACACTACCAGCGCGATGGCAGTTTGGTTTATCAACATAGACCTATTGTAATGAGTAAATTACTTTATGCGCGGGAATTAACTGATTTGAACGAATCATCGCAGTGGCAAGAATACGACATGCTCACCCTCAAAAATAATGAGCGAATTTATATCCATAAAATAACCCAAGCACCGAGTTTTAATCACCTTATTTTTGCAGATTTAACTAATGCCTGTCTGCAAAAATTTCGCACATCAAAACGCGTCCCAAATGCTAGCGAATTAACCTATAAATTTGCCAACTGTGGCACCTTAAAGCCGCTCTATTTTGATGTTGAAGGTTTGCAGTCAAAGTGACTAAAAACTCAACGAGATATGTGAAATGTTGTTAATAACATTGAAAAACATGTTTGCTTGTTCATCAGGCATCACTTGCTCTCCCCAGTAGTAAACATAAGAGCGTCCATCACTGCCATGAAATTGTATCCAATGGTTATCCCGTTGAAGGTTTTGCATTATCTACTTCAACACCTTCACAACGCCAATAATCATCAGTCTGTTTCATTGCTACTGAACTAGCAGCACTGAAAAAAAACACATAACAAGGAAACACTAATTTTAAACATATTAAACTCCCAACAACGTTATTTTAAATTTTTAATATAAAGCTTTAGTCGCAATAAAATAAAAAGGCAAAAAGAAAGACCTGACCACACTAATCTTCAAAATCTGATTCATCTAAATAAATAGGTTTTCTTTCATTACCCCGTGAAGTTATGTGATATAACGCACCCGCAAACTCTAATCTGAGAGGCCTAGCCATCTTTTCATCTATCAATTTGTATAAATTAATATCTTAAGATTAGCCGCAACTAACAAAAGGCAAGAAGAAAGACCTGACCCCATTCTTTCTTCTTTCTGAAGAGTGAACCGAATCACTCTTTCTGAGCTTTCCAACTTTTAAACTTTTTCTTAAGATAATTTTTTATTTCGTTATGATAGATCATATTAACATCTGAAATATTGATCTGAAATACAAGACCATCCATTTCATAATGCAACCTACATTTTGCTAGATTATATTTTGGAATAAGTGAGCTACATTCAGCTAATATCAGCTGGGTTTTATTATCTATGGAGCTTTGAAGGCTTGGATCTGAAGTAAAATACATCCACCTCATAGCTCCCTCTACATTAGGTGTTAATTTATAAAGTTCAATACCTTCTACTTTTAAAATTTTAGCATTAGAAAAGTCACCTTTGAGATCTACAACCTCTTGATAATAC
>JBASBA010000466.1:0-1773 GCA_049650885.1 Alteraurantiacibacter sp.
TAATATATGTTTCTTGTAATACGTCTTCCGCAGCCTCGCGGTTTTTCACAATACCAAGAATATTGGCAAACAGCCTGCCCGATGTTGTGCTGTAGAACTCCGGAAACCTCGTCAGGTCCCGGTGCGATATACGCTCCAGATGTTCAGCGATAAGCCGGTCGGGTTCAGGTACGGCCATGCCAATTAATGGCCTGACATCGCAAATGGTTCCCCTTGCACCGAACCTTGCTGATGAAATATTTGCGAAAGCGAAATCCGGATCGCGAAACCTTTCGTATTGGTGAATGATCTAACGGCTGCAGGGCTTACGCCTTGCGCGATGCCAAGCTGATGGTTCGCGGCGGAGCAACAGGGGACGTACCCGCCGCACCTTTCGGTCGCCGCAGTTGCTGGAAGGGCTTAGCGTGGCGCGCGCTTGCCCTTTCAGGGGCTGCGGTGATCGTCTTTGTCGGGGCCGAGGCTATGTGGAGCGGTGGCGAAACAGCTACCGCTGCGACGGCCCTTCCCCCTGCCGGCTTCGGCCCCGGCAATTTTAATGAGGAGCTGGCGGCAGCGGATCGCCAGCTATCTCTTGCAAGGGAGCATGTATCCAACGCTCCTGGACAATGATTGCGCTATGAAGGACTGACCCGGGCCGTACTTGCCCGGTTCAAGCTGACAGCCGATCCAGACCTTTTGGTGCTGGCCGTAAGCAGTCTTGGGCGTTCGCAGGACCTTTCTCCCGCTTCGTCGGGGCCGATGCTGACTTCGGCGGAAACCGCGATGGCTGGCCATGTCGCTGCTTTGGTTTGGCCACGGCTACACGGTTGCCGCCTCAGCTGCCGATGATGTCCCGCTCGATGAAGGTTCGGTGGGGCTGATAGTCTTTCATGGCGCATGAATATGTGATCGAGCCGTCGTCGTTCTGCTGGTTCTGCGTAAAACCCAGCCTGGTGTAGAAATCAGAGACCATCGCATTGCGATCCGTTGTAATATATGTCGCGTGGATTGTGTCCGCACCGGCGTCTGCTGCGGTTTCGAACAGGCTGTTCATCACGCACTGCTCCACGCCGCGTTCCAGGACGCGGCATGATTGTAGCCAGCTGTCGATGTCCCAGTCAGACCCGCCCTTGCGCACGATAACCACCCCGATCATGCCATGTTGGGCAAATCTGTCTTCCAGACGGACCTGCCAACCCATCACATCGGGATCGTCTTCCATTTTCCTGACGTCTTCCTCGCCATAGCGGCGGGTGGTCAGGTTGAACTGGTTGGATTTGTTGATCAGCTGGGTAATCCGGCTTCGCCCGGCATCATCGAACGGGGCGATCGTCATCCGCATCTTCAGCGAGGTGAGGTAATCGTCGTAATTGCCGATCTTGGCCCTGATTTCAGCCGCCGCCGCGCGGCCGCCATAGCTTTCTGCGCGAGATATATCCTCATTGTTCAGCGGCAAGTGATCAAACATGCCCGATTGCGCAATCCGCTCTATGTAGAAGGACGGATCGTCGCCCACCTCGATGGTGGAAACCAGAGGCAGTTCCTGCCGCACGCGCTCTCGCTCCGCCGCATTGTCGTCAATGAATACGAAGGATTCCAGGCCAAGGCTGAGTGTTTCGGCTATCGACCTGATGTTGGTCGCCTTGTCGCTCCAGTTGGCCTGAAATACTGCGACGTGGGATTCCTTGATGGCCATTTCGGTATGATTGCGAAACGGCTCGCGAGCTATTTCGTCGGTGTTCTTGGAACACACCGCCAAAACGATGCCGCGCTCCCGCAGGGCAAGGACGAAAT
>JBASBA010000467.1:0-5269 GCA_049650885.1 Alteraurantiacibacter sp.
TCATCACCGGCAGCACCGTGGAAAAGGTCGTCTTCGATGGCAACCGGGCTGCTGGCGTGGTTCTGGATGGCCGGCAAATCGCGTGCCGCGGCGAGATCATTCTGTGCGCGGGCGCTGTTGAATCGCCAAAACTGCTTGAACTGTCTGGCATTGGCGATGCGGCGCGGCTGAAGGCGCTTGGCATATCGCTGGTCGCGCACAGCCCCAATGTCGGCGAGAACCTGCGCGAACATCGCTATGTCGCGGTCGATTGGCGCATTCGCGGCCACAGTTCCAACCAGAAACTCAGCGGGCCGGGCCTTATCGCATCTGTCTTACGCTATTTCCTGTTCCGGCGCGGCGCGATGACCGATGCGGCGCACGAAGTGGGTGGCTTTATCAAAACCGAACCCAGCCTCGATCGCCCCGATGCGCAGATCGGCTCCATGATGGTAACCATGAAGCAGGACGATAAAGGTAAGGTCGTGCTGGATTCGTTTCCCGGCATGCGCCTGCTCGGCTACTTCACACGGCCCGAAAGCCGCGGCTCTACCCACATTCAATCGAGCGACCCTGCAACCGCGCCACAGATCGATGCAAATCATTTCGACGAGCAAGTGGATCGCGACCGCGCACTGGCGCTGTTCAAGTGGATCCGCCGGTTCGGCCAGCAAGGGGCGCTTGCGCCTTGGGTCGTAGAGGAGGTGGGGGCTGCCGCAGAAGTGAAAACGGACGAGGATATTCTCGCCCACCTGCTGAAACTGGGCGGAACCTCGTTCCACATCGCCGGCACCGCCGCGATGGGGGCAGAGGCGGACAGCGTGCTTGATCCGCAGCTGCGCGTGCGCGGCGTCAGCGGCCTGCGCGTGTGCGACACATCGATCATGCCCGCGCTGGTTTCGGGCAACACCAATGCACCGGCGATGGCCATCGCCATGAACGCTGCGGACATGATCCTCGGCAAGGAAAAAACAGCATGACCATACCTTATACCGACATCAGCCAGGTCTATTACGATGGTGCATGGCACGATCCGCAGGCAGGCACCGAACCGGTCATCAATCCGGCCACTGAAGAGGTGATCGCCAATGCGCCGGTTGCCTCTGCCCAGCAGGTGGATGCCGCCATCGCAGCGGCGCGCGAAGCTTTTGACCACGGCCCCTGGCCGCGTATGTCCATGGGCGAACGGGCTGACATGGTCGATAAGATGGCGCGGGCGCTGCGGGCAAAGCACGCGCAGATCGCACAGTTGATCGTGGCGGAAGTTGGCTGCGCCGCGGGCATCACCCATTTGATGCAGGTCGACAATCCGCTTCGCCTGCTCGAGGCGGCAATCGGCCATGCGCGGCGCGAACAGCCCGAACGCCTGCCGATCGATATCACCCCCAATCCCTTTGCCCCGGACGGGCCGCGATCCATCGGCGGCACCACGGTGGTGCGAGAACCGCTGGGCGTGGTCTCGGCCATCACCGGATACAACTTCCCCTTCCTGCTTAACCTGGCGAAGATCGGCCCGGCCCTGCTGGCGGGATGCACCCTGGTGCTAAAGCCTTCGCCCTTCACTCCGTTTTCCGCTCTGCTGTTCGGACAGGTGGCCGAGGAAATCGGCCTGCCAGCAGGCGTGCTGAACATCGTGACCGGCGGCATCGAGGAAGGGCAACTTCTGTGCACCGACGAACGGGTGGACATGGTGACCTTCACCGGCTCGGAAGGCGTGGGGGCGCAGATCATGGCGCAGGCCGCGCCCACGCTGAAGAAGGTTCACCTGGAGCTGGGCGGGAAGTCGGCCCTGATCGTTCGCGAGGATGCCGATGTTGAGAGCGCGGCGGCCATGGCGGCCACGGTCATTTCCATCAACGCCGGGCAAGGTTGCGCCATCCCCACACGGTTTCTGGTGCATGAAAGCCTGCGCCCGACCTTTGCCGCAACGGCTGCTGCCGTCGCCGGGCAAATCGCCATCGGCAATCCGGCAGACCCGGCTATCGGCATGGGTCCGCTGATCCGCGAGAGCCAGCGCAGCAAGGTGGAACATTTCATCGAACTGGGCCGCTCTGCCGGTGCCCGGCTGGTGTGCGGTGGCGGCCGCCCTGAGGGGCTGGACAAGGGCTTTTTCACCGAAGTGACCGTGTTCGACGATGTGACCAACGACATGGCTATCGCGCAGGAAGAAATTTTCGGCCCGGTCGGCTGCATCATCGGCTTTTCAACGGATGAGGAGGCGATCCGTATCGCCAATGATTCCCGTTACGGCCTGAACGGTGCGATCCAGACGGCCGATGCCGCAAAGGGATACGAGATGGCGCTGCAAATCAGGGCGGGCAGCGTCTCGCTCAACGGCGGAACAGGCACGATGAGCGATGCACCCATCGGCGGCTACAAGCGATCGGGCATTGGGCGCGAGTATGGCCCCGGTTGGCTGCGCGAATACCAGCACGAGAAATCGATCTTTTACCCGATCGGAAAGTAAGGAATTCTGGAGAGGAGGTTCCGGTGAGCGATACAATCATTGTTACTTTGGAGCTGTCGTTGAAGCCCGAAGTGGTGGAAGGTTTCTGCCAGCAAATTCCCGCCACGCTGGAAGGCACGCGAACATTTCCCGGCTTTGTCAGCATTGCCATCAGGCGCAATGCCGATGATCCCAACCGTGTGATCTTTATCGAGGAATGGGAAACGCGCGCAGCCTACGATGCCTATGTGGCCTTCCGCACCGAGCAGGGGATGATGGATCAGATGGCAGCCATGCTGACCGCGCCTCCCGAAACACGGTTCTGGGATGCAAAGGTTGCCTAGGCCCGCCAGGATCGCGGCACCATCGAGGAGGCACGAAGGATGAATCTTCACCGCCAAATAGACAGTGGGTTGAGCGCGCAGGACGAACGCTCCATCAACGCCCTGCTCATCGCTTATGCCACCGCCATCGATACGCGGGACTGGGCATTGTTCAGAAGCTGCTTCACCGCCGATTGCAAAGCCGACTACGGCGAGTTCGGCAGCTGGACAGATGTTTCCACCCTTACCGGTTACATGCGCGAAGCCCATTCCCGGCTTGGCCCCACCTTGCACCGGATCAGCAATATCCAGCTAGCAGGTGCGCAGGGCGGAGCCACGGCACATTGCTATGTCGATGCACTGCTGTGCCAGATGAACAATGACGGCCCCGTTCACAAAGGTATTGGCAGCTATGAGGATTTCCTCGTGCGTACGGGCGATGGCTGGAAGATCGCACGGCGCATTTTCAAGCCGATGATACTGGAATAGATGAGGGTGGGTGGAATGGAACTGGATGGCAAAACCGCCGTGATCACAGGCGCATCTGCCGGCATCGGCGCTGCAACCGCACGCAGCCTTGCGCAGGGCGGTGCAAAGCTGCTGCTGGTGGCGCGCCGGGAAGACCGGCTGCAATCGCTGGCACAGGAAATTGGCGGAGACACGCAGATACTTGCGCTCGATCTGGCAGAACCGGCGGCACCGCAGGCCATGCTGGACCATGCCCTGGGCGAGTTCGGCGCGGTTGATATCCTCGTAAACAATGCAGGCATTCTGCGCACCAGTCATTATGAAGGGTTCGACCTTGCACAGCTCGACCCGATGATTGCCGTCAACTATTCGGCTGTCGTCCGCGCCAGCGTGCTGTTCGCCCGCCACATGAGGGCGCGCGGAACCGGACAGATCGTCAACATCTCCAGCATCGGCGCAGGCATCACCGCCGCTGGCACGGGCGTTTATGGCGGGCTGAAGGCGGCGCTGGAACGGTTTACGGACGTCTTGCGGATAGAATTGGCGGGGTCAGGCGTGCGCGTGGGACTGGTTGCGCCGGGCACCACCACCACCGAGATTTTCGAGGACATGAAGGCCAAGGGTCAGCCCGGCTGGGATGAATACATTCCGCCGATGCAGCCAGAGGAAATTGCCCGCGCTATCCGTTTCATGTGCGAGCAGACGGGCAATGCCAATGCCGCGCGGATGCATATCTACGCGACATCGGAAAGTTTCTGAAAGGGCTGATAACTTGCGGCGATCACTCAAGCCGTGAATATGCGGATATATCGAACGGCTTGAATGGCTTGCCCTCGCGCGCCTTGGCCACCCATTCCGCATCCATCAGCAAGGCACGGCCTAGGGCCACCAGATCAAATTCACCTGCTTCCAACCGGCGGACGACTTCAGCCAGATTGTCTACTGCGGCGGTCGGCTGGGTAAAGCTTGCGGCCAACTCCTTGTCGAACCCGATCCCGCCAACCGTCATCGTCGGCAATCCTGTAAGCTTGCGGATCCAGCCCGCCAGACCCATGTCAGAACCTGCAAATGCCGGTCGGGAGAATATCCGCGTACTGACATCGAAAATGTCTACCCCGGCATCGGCCAAGGCCCCGCAAATCGCGCCAAGTTCATCGGGCGTATCGGCCAGACTGCCCTCGTAATCCTGCAGTTTCCATTGTGATATGCGATAAACAATCGGCAAATCGGGGCCGATGGCTTCGCGCACAGCCTTGATTACCTCCACGGGAAAGCGAGTGCGCGCCACGGCATCTCCGCCCCAGGCATCATCGCGCGTATTGGTCTGCGCCCACAGAAAGCTGTCGAGCAGATAGCCATGCCCGCCATGCAAGGCGATGCCATCGAAGCCTGCGGCCTTGGCGTTTGCAGCGCTGCGGGCAAAGGCTGCGATGACTGCGGCGATATCGCTCTCGTCCATATTGTCCGGGCCGATTGACCGGGCTTCCGGGTGAGGCGGCGAACCCTCCTTCCGCAAGGCCCCCATGTGCCACAGTTGCGGCATGATCTTGCCGCCCGCAGCGTGCACACGATCAACCACCTGGCGCCAGCCCTTCAAAGCCGTATCGCCATGCAGGACCGGGATATCCTTTTCCTCCATGCTGCCCTGACCGATCGCGGATGGATGATCCACGCCGATGCCTTCGGTCACGATCAGGCCGACATCGCCCCTCGCCCTTCGCGCATAATATTCTGCGACATTCTCTCCCGGGATACCATCGGGGCTGAACTGCCGGGTCATGGGCGACATCACGAGGCGGTTAGCCAGTTCCAGGCTCTTGCAGGAAAATGGTGAGAACAGTGGTTCCAATGCGTTGCGCATCCATAAAACTCCTTTGGGCGCGCATTGCTATGGACAGCAGGACATCATGGCTGCCCTGCCCACAGATAGGCAGCGCGATGCCGCATTCTGCAACTTGTTCACGTTCAACAGGGAAATGGCCGCTCAAACGTGTTCGGTATGCCGTGCATGAGGCTGTTGAAGCCCGCTGCGCGCCTGCCGTCACGCATCGGC
>JBASBA010000468.1:0-11103 GCA_049650885.1 Alteraurantiacibacter sp.
GCTGCGCAGCGTTGGGACGTGGACGCAGCCACCCTTTCGACCGAGCCGGGCCGCGTTATCCAGCCAGGCAGTAACCGATCCGCGACATTTGGCGAACTGGCCAGCGATGCCGCAATGATGGCAGTGCCCGATCCGGCCAGCCTGACGTTGAAAGACCAGAAGGATTTCCGCATTATCGGCCGCGCCATCGTTGGGGTAGACAGCCACAAGGTGGTTCGTGGAGAGCCGATCTTTGGCGTGGACACCCAGCTTGAGGGAATGGTTTACGCAGCATTTGAGCGGTCACCCGTCTTCGGTGCTTCCCTCAAATCCGCCAATCTCGATGCGGCAAAATCGCAGCAGGGCGTGATCGATGCTTTCACGGTTTCCGCAAACCCGGAAGTCGAGCTGGTTGATGGCATAGCAATTATCGCCGACAACTGGTGGCTGGCCAACAAGGCCCGCTCCTCACTGCAGCCGCAGTGGGACAATGGCGAATGGGATACGCATTCCTCTGCCGCATATGCGCAAGCCGCACAGGAAGCCTGGACCTCCGGCAAAAGCGACGAGGTTTTCGCCTCCAAGGGCGACACCGATGCCGCCTTTGCAGAAGCGAGCCGCGTGCTGGAAGCGGAGTACAGCTACCCCTTCCTCGCCCACGTCGCGATGGAACCGATGAACTGTACCGCGCTGATGCATGAAGACGGCATCATGGAAATGTGGGCCCCTTCGCAAACGCCGCAGGGTGGCCAGCAGGCCGTGGCAAGTTATCTGGGGCTGGAGCCTGCTCAGGTAAAGGTGCACATCACCCGCATGGGCGGCGGCTTTGGCCGGCGGCTCAACAATGATTACATGGTGCAGGTTGCCGCCATCGCAAAAGAGATGCCCGGCACGCCGGTGCAATTGATCTGGAGCCGAGAGGACGATCTGCGCAGCGATTTCTATCGTCCTGCGGGCTGGCACAAGATGCGGGCCGCCCTTGATGATAGCGGCAAGCTGACCGGATGGGCAGATCACTTCGTCACTTTCGATCTGGGCGATGGCCAGTTCAATCCCGCCGTCATGGACGCAGATGAGTTTCCGGCCAAATACGTCGACAATCTGAAGTTCGAGCAGACCAAGATGCCCACGGCCGTGCCGATGGGGGCGCTCCGGGCGCCCCGATCCAATGCCTTGTCGTTTGTCATGCAAAGCTTTCTTGATGAAGTGGCGGATGCAAGCGGCAAGGACTTGCCAACCCTGATGCTGGAACTGACTGATGGTGTGGCCGCTGAACCCGCCGGCAACGGGCCATTCGGACCGCAACCCGGCTTTTCCGCACCGCGCCTGCAGGCCGTCACCCGCAAGGTGATGGAAATGGCCAAGTGGGGCCAGCCGGTTGCTGATGGCCACGCATTGGGCTTTGGCTTTTACTACAGCCACATGGGTTATTTCGCTGAAGTTGTTGAAGCCAGCCTCGATGGTCGCAACAGTCCGGTGGTCCACAACGTTTGGGCAGCAGGCGATGTGGGCAGCCAGATCATCAATCCGTTCGGCGCGCTGAACCAGGCTGAAGGCTCCATCATCGACGGGATTGGCCAGGCGTTGCAACTGGCAGTGGAGATAGAGGGCGGCGCTGCCAAGCAATCGAACTTCCACAACTATCCCCTGCCGCGAATGCCGATGACGCCGACTATTACAGTGGAATGGGTTCTGTCCGACAACGCGCCCACCGGACTTGGCGAACCTGCCCTGCCCCCAGTGATCCCAGCGCTGACGAATGCACTGTTCGCCCTTACCGGCAAGCGCGTTCGTTCGCTGCCTATCGATCCGGCGGTATTCGCCTAGATTTTACAGAATTGGCGAGTCAGGTCTGGCCGTGTGGTTGCATTGTAACCACACGGCCCGCCAGCCGTTGCACCTCCGCGGTTGAATGACTGACCAGCAGCATCGGCAGATCCAGTTCGTCACGCAGCCTTTCGATCAGGGAAAGCAGGGTTTCGGCACGGCTTTCATCCAAAGAGGCAAGCGGCTCGTCCAGCAGCAGGAAGCGGGGAGCGGACAGCAACGCGCGGGCAATGGCCACGCGTTGCGCCTCTCCGCCCGAAAGGGTGGCAGGCAAGCGATCATGAAGATGTTCGATTTCCAGCAACTTTGTGACTTCAGGCCGTGTGATAAAGCGGCCATCTGCCGGAGCCAGCCTCTCCCCATAGTCAAGGTTTGCGGCCACGCGCTTGTGCGGGAACAAGCGCGCATCCTGAAAGATGTATCCGGCGCCGCGCTGCTCCGGCGGCAGGTCCGTACGTGTCGAGCTGCCGAACAACACCTTGCCCGCCACGGCGATTCGGCCCGCACGTGGACGCAGCAGACCTGCGATGGCATTTAATGTGCTGGTTTTACCCACCCCCGATGGGCCTACCAGAGCCGTCAGCTTGGCGTTAGAGGCGAATTGCAGGGTGAAGGCGTGATCATCTACCGACATCTGAATATCAATGTCAAAGGACATGCGCGCGCGCCCCCTGCGACCTGCGCACCAGCCACTCCGACACCAGCAATGCGCCAAGGGACAGGACGATGGAAATTATCGCCAGTCGCGTAACCGCGCTTTCCGATCCGGGCACTTGCAGCCCGGTATAGATTGCCAGCGGCAAGGTGCGCGTTTCCCCCGCGATGTTGGCGGCAAAGGTAATTGTCGCGCCAAATTCACCCAGCGAGCGGGCAAAGCCAAGCATCGCGCCGGCCGCTATTCCGGGAACACTGAGCGGTAGCGTAATCGTCAGGAAGGCGTGGAGCTGCGACGCGCCCAGCGTGCGCGCCGCGCCCACCAGACGGCGATCCACAGCCTCTATCGAAAGGCGCATGGCGCGCACCATCAGCGGCAGGGCCATGACACCCGCCGCCAGTGCTGCGCCCGTCCAGTGGAAGACCAGCGTAATGCCCAGCGCCTCGTACAGCCAGGCGCCAATCGCGCCATTGCGGCCCAGCAGAACCAGCAGCAGCCAACCCGTAACGACCGGTGGCAGCACGAGCGGCAGATGCACCAGCGCGTCAAGCAGCATGCGCCCTGGAAAGCGTCGGCGCGCTATCAACCATGCCAGGGCATAGGCGATTGGCATCGTCACCAGTACGGCAACGATACTGACTTTCAGGGACAGTGCGACGATGGTCCATTCTGCTTCGGTCATGGCAGGATGAACCCGTGCTGCGCGATCACCTCTCGCCCTTCTGGCGATGTCAGGTAGCCCAGAAAGTCCTGTGCATCGCCATGGCGGGATCCGGTGACAAGCGCTGCATAGTAGATAATCGGCGGATGTATTTCAGGCCCTATCCGCTCAATGACGCGCACACGGTCACTGGCGGCGGCATCGCTGGCGTAGACGATCGCCATACCCACTTCGCCGCGCTCCGCGATGGCCAGCGATGCACGCACATTGTCGCCGGGTGCAATGCGGTTGGATAGTGCATCCCAAAATCCCATGCTTTGCAATGCAGCGCGGGCGAACTCTCCTGCCGGGACACTATCGGGCTCTGCAATTGCCAGCCGTCCTGCGCTCTCGTCGGCGACGAATTCGGCCAGGCTTTGCGGGTTTGTTGAAGTTGCAGGCACCACCACGACCAGCGAATTGGAAACCAGCGGCAGCGGATCACCTTCCAGCGCGTCACGATCCAGGAGCCATGCGATCCAGCGATCGTCAGCCGTTACCACGATGTCTGCGGGCGCGCCCTCGCTCACCTGCCGCGCCACCGCCGCACTGGACGCAAAGGACAATACGGGACGCGGGTGACCCAACGCAGCCCAGCTATCGGCAGCAGCGCCCAGCCCTTCCTGCATACTGGAAGCGGCAAGCACAACAGGCCCTGCCTCCTTTGTGGGAGAACAGGCAGCCAGCAATGCGCCGCCTAATATTGCCGTAATTACACCTGAAAAACGCCGCACCGACATGATCTGCCCCCTATAGGCAACAGGTTGGCCAGTCTACCAAGCTGCGTTTCACCGATCAGTTGTCATCCGCAGACGTTGGAGACTTCCGGTTTGCGCGGATCATGAATTCGCTGGGACGACGCACGGGGATCAGCAGGACGCACCGCACGCCCTCCGGATCAAAATCAAGCTCTACCGGATGGCGCAATTCATGCGCGACGATGCGCTCGATCAGATCGGTGCCAAAACCACGGGTCCGCTCCTGCTTGACGGGAGGGCCGCCTCGCTCAAGCCATTCCACGCGAACAAGATCTTCGGACAGAAGCCGCCAGTAAACGCTCAAGGTGCCGCCCGCCTTGCTAAGTGCACCATATTTAGCAGCATTGGTGGCCAGTTCATGCACGGCAAGGCCCAGGGAAAGCGCGTCGTTGGGCGCAAGTTCGACATCCGGACCAACCAGGTCGAGGGCGTGATCCTCGTCCTGCGCATATGGCAGCAGTTCAGCTTCGATAACGGACTTTACCGGCGTCGAACCCCAGTCTGACTGCGTCAGCAAATCATGCGTGGCGGACAGTGCGCGAATTCGCCCGTCCAATCCGGTGGCAAATTCCTCCACGTCATCAGCGCGGCGCCTTGTCAGTGCGATGATGGAAAGGACGTTCGCCAGCGTGTTCTTTACCCGGTGGTTCAACTCGCGCGTCAGGGAGTTGCGAATGGATGCCTGCTCTTCGAACCATGTCAGCGCGCTCTCATCCTCCTGCGCCTGCTGCGTCAGCATCCGCACCAGCACCATCAGCAGGCTGGCGACCAGCAGGCCGAAGATCAGCGTCGCCATCGAAAGGCCGGATATGCCCGGATCCTCGTTTATACTTACCGCCAGTTGCCATGGATTGTTGGCTATCGTTACGGTTTTCGTAGCAGTATCGCGATTGTCCAGTTCGCCCGCAGAGGTGGTGGCAAATGTGGTGGCAAGCAGGGTGCCGTCGCCTCTATCGTTGTCATAAAGGCGGACACCGTAATTTCCGGCATCTTCCAGTTCGAGCGCGCTTTGCAGGAAATCTTCTGCATTGAAGGGGGAATAGATAAACCCCTTTAGCGTCCGCCCCCCGGCACCGGATTCGAAAACCGGCATGAAAATCAGAAAACCGGGCGCTTCGCCCTGCCCCTCCTGCCGCAATACTATGGCGTCGGTGGCCGTGGGCCGGGAGGTGGCTTCAGCCTCCGTCATGGCTTCGCGTCGCAGGGGATTGGAATACAAGTCATATCCCAGGGCCCGCCGATTGCGCTCCGTATCAGGCTGCAGATAGATCACCGGAACGGCGAAGGGTTGGCTGCTATTGAATTGTGGAAAGAATCGCGCCTCGCCGGGCGCTTCCTGCGCCAGCAAAGCCTCGTATTCTTCCAATTGATCGGGGCGTACGACCTTGGCCCAGCCTATGCCTTCCGCGCCGCGATAATCCGCATCCAGCCGCAATTCCGATACGAAACGGCGGAAATCATCGGCCGGGATATCATCCATTGTTGAAAGTAGCGCGGCCCCGGCACGCAAATACGCGCTACTGGCGTTCGCGCGTCTTTCAAGAGCGGAGGCGATGGCCGTTGCTCGCGCGTTAAGCTGCGCAGCCTGGCGCTCGTTCTCTCCGCGTTCGATCGCAAATATCGACAGGATAGTAATCGCGGCAATAAGCACGAATATGCCCAGAGGCATCAAACGCGGATAGCGCATCAACCAGCGCTTCGTCCTGCTGCGTCGACTGGCCATGTGCTGCAAATCAACTCCTTGACCCCACCGGGTCTATCCGAACATATTAACCGACGTTGAGTGCCGCATAGTCCGGGCCATTGCCAGAAAGCAAACCAAGTGACAAAATCAATCTCGTATGCGGGGAACCGGAGGCCAATCATTTCGTTCCGCACTCACACGCAACCAATTACACATTTGGATCGCCGCCGCGGAAAATTCCGTGGGTCGCAAGCGCGGTAATCTGTATGAGGATGGGAAAAACACAGCTCATGGCATCGTCAGAAGACGAAAACATCCCTCACAAGGGCACGCAAAACACCGGGCCGGGCAAGGCCAAGGATCCAGAATGGGCCGGGGGTTTGAAAAAGCTCTATAATTCCGTGGTAGACGAGCCGCTTCCCGACTCGTTCACCAATCTGCTATCGCAACTCGACAAAGACGAGGGCAAATGAGCACGGATCAGAAAAAACGCGAGCTGCCCAATCGCACCGCCAAGGACAAGAGCGATTTCAAGCGAGAGCTGACCGAAGTCGTGCCGCATCTGCGTGCATTCGCGCGCGGGCTTTGCGGCAGGCCTGACATGGCCGATGATCTGGTGCAGGAAGCTTTGCTGAAGGCATGGGCCGCGCAGGAGCGGTTCGAGCCCGGCACTTCGATGCGCGCATGGACCTTTGTGATCCTGCGCAACGCCTATCTAACCGACATGCGCCGCAATCGCTTTCGCGGCGAGTATGACGAGACAGTTGCAGAACGCATCCTGACGGCGCCTGCCGGCCAGGAAGAACCGCTCCACCTGTCAGACCTGCACCGCGCATTGCTCACCTTGCCGCCTGAACGACGCGAGGCCCTGCTGCTGGTTGGTGCGGGTGGCTTCTCCTACGAAGAAGCGGCCAATATCTGCGGCTGCGCTGTGGGTACGATCAAAAGCCGCGTGGGCCGCGCACGTGCTGCCCTGACGAGCATGATGGAGGATGGCGACATCCCCGATCGTGATTTGAAAGATCCCGCAGCCCATCGCGCAATTCTGGAAGAGCTGGACGAAGTGGCTGCCGGCCGCGGTGAAGCGGCTGCCGGAAAGTAGCGCAGTTGCGCGTTTTCGGTCGAAAAGACCAGGGGCACATGCTGCCAGCAGGCCCACGATAGAAAGTCAGTTCAAGGGATGAGCGCCGAGCCGCATAGCGCAGAAAATCAGCCGGGTCGGCGCCGCGCGGTGACGTTTGCCGCGCAGGAGCGACTGATTTCGTCTCTTGTCGTCCTGCTGGCGATAGGCTTGTTCCTCGCCCTGCCCTTTGTGCTTTCGATCGGCAGTGTAGTGTTCCTTCCACTGGTGGCGGCGTTGATCCTGACGATCATCCTGTCCCCTCTGGCAGACAAGTTGGCGACCTGGCTTCCCAATTTCGCTGCATCCATCCTTGCATTGCTCTTGTTCTTCGCCGTGCTCGCCTTGGCGCTTAGCGCGGTGCTTGCCCCTGCCGTTTCGCTTTATGACGAGGTTCCGGCGATGGCGGAGCGGGTCAGTCGCCATTTCTACGAGTTGCAGACGACCTTTGCCTGGGTTGGCGATCTGAACGAAAGGCTGGCTGCACTTACCCGCGCAGACGAAGGCCAGCAGGTCGTGCTGGCCGGGCCGACGATGCTGGAAGAACTGGCGATTGCCACGCCCACCGTCCTTCTGGAAACGCTGCTGACCTTCCTTCTCGCATTTTTCATGATCGAGGCCCGGATACGGCTGCGCCGCCGCCTGTTGCTGGATCGCCAGCAGGTGGGCGCCAGCCTCAAGGCTGCGCGCGCCATTCGCGAGGTGCAGGACAGGGTGGCGGCTTATATCCTGACAGTTGGCCTGATCAACACAGGTGTGGGCATCGTGGTGGCGCTGGGCGCATGGATACTAGGTCTAGAAGCGCCGATAATGTGGGGCGGCCTTGCTGCCCTGCTGAATTTCGTCCCCTACGTGGGCCCGCTGATGATGATGGTTCTGCTCAGCCTGTTCGGCATAGGTTCGGCAGATTCGGTATTCGTGGGCCTGATACCGGCGGCTGCCTATCTGGCGCTGCACACGGTAGAAGCGAATGCGGTGACTCCAGCCGTGCTGGGCGCGCGTTTCACGATGAACCCGGTTCTTATCCTGCTTGCCCTATCCTATTTCGGATGGATTTGGGGCGTTACAGGCGCGCTGCTTTCGGTGCCGATCCTGTTGACGCTGACGGCGCTGGTCGATCACCTGGGCAGACCCAACTTCATCGGCTTCCTGTTTGGGGAGCCGCTGTTCCAGACCCCCTTGCCGGAGCCTGCCGGCGAGGATTGAACTTCGCGACTGCGGCGACAAAAGAAGGCCCGCACCCCTTGTGAGGGATGCGGGCCTTGTCTTCCAGATCGGTCGATCGGGATCAGCCGGGGTATGCCCAGGTGCTACCGCGCGAGAGGTTATCGGCGGCGAAATCCCAGTTCAGGTGGCCGTCCACTACTGCCGAGAGGTAGCTGGGGCGGGCATTCTGATGGTCGAGGTAATAGGCATGTTCCCACAGGTCGATTACCAGCAGCGGGTTGAAATCGCTGTCGGCCAGCGTGTCTGCATCGTGGCTGTCCTCGACGGATAGCTTGCCGCCCTTTTCGGCCAGCCATACCCAGCCACTGGCGAAGTGGCCTGCACCCTTGGACTTCAACTCGTCCTTCAGCGCATCGAGCGAGCCGAACGCCTCGTCAATCTTGGAGGCAAGATCGCCGGAGGGGCCGCTGGTGGAAGGCGTGAGAGAGTGCCAGTAGAAACCGTGGTTCCAGGTCTGGGCGGAATTGTTGAACAAGCCCTGATCGCTCTTGCGCGAAGCGGCGATGATTTCTTCCAGCGACTTGTCGGCATGGGCTGTGCCTTCGATGGCCTTGTTCGTCTTGTCGACATAGGCCTGGTGATGCTTGCCATGATGATAGCTGAAGGTTTCGGCAGTGATTGCCGGCGCGATCGCTTCGTTGTCGAAGGGCAGCGGGGTGAGTGAAAAGGCCATATTCGAATACTCCTGTTTAATCGGTCTTCATGTAACCAATGCGTGAGGCCGCGGGTCGTTGCAGCTTTGCACATTAAATTCGAAGTTGCCGACATGGCGCTCCCCTCCACCCGTGACAAGAGGGGCGATTGGCGGCATGGCTGGTTTGAAGGTTCACAGAAGAGACGAAGGATACGATGGCACGCACATATTTCGGCACCGACGGTATCCGCGGCCGCGCCAATGGCAAGAAGCTCAACGCCGCCACCGCGATGACGGTGGGGCAGGCGGCCGGTCGCCACTTTCTGCGCGGCACGCACAAGCATCGCGTGGTGATCGGCAAAGACACGCGCCTGTCGGGCTACATGATGGAAAACGCCCTTGTGGCAGGTTTCACCAGCGTGGGCATGGACGTGATCATGACAGGCCCCCTGCCCACCCCCGCCGTTGCCATGCTGACGCGCGAAATGCGCGCCGATATCGGCGTGATGATTTCTGCCAGCCACAACCCGTATGATGACAATGGCATCAAGCTGTTCGGGCCGGACGGCTTCAAATTGTCGGATGACGACGAGGAAGCAATCGAGGCCGCGATGGCCGAGGCGCAGACCCTGGCCGAAGGCGATGCCATTGGCCGCGCGCGGCGCATAGACGATGTGGCAGGCCGCTATATCCATGCAGTCAAACGATCGTTGCCAGAGGATTGCCGCCTCGATGGATTGAAGATCGTCCTCGATTGCGCGCATGGGGCGGCGTATAATGTTACCCCCACCGCCCTGTGGGAACTGGGCGCAGAGGTTGTGGCGATGGGTGTTTCTCCCAACGGGCTCAATATCAATGACGGCGTTGGCTCCACCCATCTGGAAGCGATACAAAAGCGCGTGGTGGAAGAAGGCGCGGATATTGGCATTGCGCTGGATGGTGATGCCGATCGCCTGATCGTGATCGACGAGAAGGGCAAGGCCGTGGATGGTGACCAGATCATGGCGCTGATCGGCAGCCGCTGGGCTGCGGACGGGCGCCTGAAGGGCGGCGGCGTAGTGGCCACCGTCATGTCGAACCTCGGTCTGGAGCGTTTTCTGGGTGACAAGGGACTGGAACTGGTGCGCACCAAGGTGGGCGACCGCTATGTGCTGGGCGCGATGAAATCGGGCGGTTACAACGTCGGCGGAGAGCAATCGGGCCACATGATCCTGCTGGATCATGCCACCACCGGCGATGGCACCGTTGCCGCCCTGCAAGTGCTGGCGGCACTGGTGCGCACGGGCAAGCCTGCCAGCGAATTGCTGCATCTGTTCGATCCCGTGCCGCAACTGTTGAAGAACGTGCGCTACGAAAGCGGCGATCCGCTGGACGAGGAGAAGGTGAAGGACGCCATCGCCTCTGCCAGGGGAGAGCTTGGCGGCAAGGGCCGCCTGGTAATCCGCAAATCCGGCACGGAGCCGCTAATCCGCGTGATGGCCGAAGGTGATGACGCGGCGCAGGTGGAGCGGTTGGTAGACAGCATTTGCGATGCGGTGCGCGAGGCGATCTGATATTGTGAGCGCGCGCCCTCCCCGCATCCTTTCCATCGCCGGGTCCGACAGTTCCGGCGGCGCAGGCATACAGGCCGATATCAAGACCATCACCATGCTGGGCGGCTATGCCATGACGGCCATAACCGCCATCACCGCGCAAAACACGCGCGGCGTTCACGGCGTGAAGTCGCTGTCGCCCGATTTCGTTGCCGCACAGATCGACGCCTGCCTTGAGGATATCGGCGCTGATGCCGTGAAGATCGGCATGTTGGGCAGCGCCGACATTGCCGAGGTGGTGGCAGACCGGCTGGAGGATCTGGGCAAACCCATCGTCTTCGACCCCGTGATGGTGGCCACCAGCGGCAGCGCGCTGGCAGATGATGCCACTATCCAGATGTTCGACTGGCTGATGGAGATCGCCACCATCACCACACCCAATGTGCCCGAACTGGAGGCGCTGGGCGGTGCCGGGGGTATGGCCGCGCGCAGCGTCGCATATCTTGCCAAGGGCGGCGATGCCGACGGGCCGATGGTGGAAGACCGCCTCGTCCGCCCTGGCCATCAGGACACCGTGTGGAGCGATGCGCGCATCGTTACCAAGCATACGCACGGCACGGGCTGCACCCTCTCCAGCGCGATTGCCGCCAATCTTGGCCGCGGGCTGGACCTGGAGCAAGCCATCGCGGAGGCGCGCCTGTTCGTGCGCGAAGCCCTGAAAAGCGCGCCCGGCTTCGGCTTTGGCAACGGACCGCTGGGCCATCAGGCTGTTCGCTAAACTGCGCGGCACATGGAACGCGCACAGGGGTGTTCTGAAAAACTGGCCGATCACACCTCTTGCCCCTCCGCACGCGCAGCATCAAGCGCCGCATCATGCCGCCGTAACAGTCGCAAAAGCGCGCAATTGTCCGGTTTCTGGCGAACTCCGGTCATGCGGCCCTGCCATATCTCCGGCTTCACAAAGCCACGTTCAACCCACACTATCAG
>JBASBA010000469.1:0-1832 GCA_049650885.1 Alteraurantiacibacter sp.
CGAAGCGCAGGCTATACTGGCGCAGCGGCTTGGCGATACACCGCCGCGAGGGGTCGGCCACGGGCCGCGATCCAGCTATACCGAAATGGCCTTGCTCGATAACGAATTGGGGCTCAAACGACCGCGCACGCCGCTACGCGATGTCGTGCACCGTGCCGGTGAAGCGATGCAGACGCTGAAACCGGTCTGGATGATGTCACCGACCAGTGCGGCGCAATATATTCGCCCCGACAGTCTGCAGTTCGATTTGCTCATCGTGGACGAAGCATCGCAGATGCGGCCCGAATTCGCCTTGAGCGCGATGTTGCGCGCCGATCAGTTCGTGGTTGTTGGGGATGCCAACCAGCTGCCGCCCAGCGACCATTTCGGCACGAAATCCGATACCGACGATGAAGACGACGATGTCGGCATTGACGTCGACGCGGAATCCATCCTGGATGTCGCGAACCAGCGGTTCCGCCGCCGGCGCAGGCTGAAATGGCATTACCGGTCGCGTCACGAAAGCCTGATCAAATTCTCCAACAGGGAATTCTATGAAGATGACCTGATCGTCTTCCCCAGCCCAAGCGGCAATGAAGACGATCTGCTGGGCGCGAAGTTGCGTTACGTGCCCGATATGTTTCCAGGCACCTATTACGAGGCGTCGATCAACCAGAAAGAAGCGGAAGCCGTTCTGGAAGAGGCGGTTCGGCTGATGATCGAATATCCCACCCTGTCGCTCGGCATTGCGGCGATGAATGCCAAACAGACGACCTTGCTGGAAACGGAATTCGATCGCCTGCGCCTTCAGCATCCGGCGGTCGATCGCTACATGCAGCATTTCGCTGACAGCGTGGACGAGTTCTTCATCAAGAACCTGGAAAACGTACAGGGGGACGAACGCGACATTATCCTGGTTTCGACCGTTTACGGGCCGGACAAGAACGGTATCGTCAAACAGAATTTTGGCTTGATGAACCGTGAAGTCGGATGGCGCCGCCTCAACGTTCTGGTGACACGCGCCAAGATGTCGATCCGCGTGTTCACCTCGCTACGACCGGGCGACGTGAAAGTGACCCCGACTTCGAGCAAGGGGATCACCGCGTTCAACGCATACCTCACCTATCTGAACGAAGCACCCGTCGTGGACGAGGAAAGCCGGGGCGATTTCGAGAGTGATTTCGAACGGGTCGTCGCAAATCGGCTGGTCGCAGAAGGCTATCTTTGTGTTCCCCAAGTGGGCGTCAACAACTTCCGCATCGATATCGGTGTCAGGCATGATGCCTGCGATGGTGGTTTCCTAGCCGGGATCGAATGCGACGGTGCGCCCTATCATTCCGGTTTCACCGTGCGCGATCGCGATCGGATCCGGCAAAAGGTGCTGGAAGGGCTGAACTGGAACATCTACCGAATATGGTCGGTGGACTGGTATGCCGATCCGGATCGCGAAATGGAAAAGCTGTTGGCTTGGCTCGCGCCTATCAAGACGGACCGCGAACTGACTTTGCCTGCAGAAGTTTTCGACAATGAGCAGCCGCCGGAAGTTTCCACCGCTTCAGGAACCGCAGGCGAGCTGGATCGAAACTCGTCTGCGGTCGGCAACAAGGATGACGATTTCAGTGCTCCTGTCGAACCGACAGGTAAAGCCATGCGCCCCATCGACGGAATCGAATGGTATGAAACCACGCGGGGGTCGCAATATCACGTATGGATCGACAAGGAATTTGCCGGAACGGTAACGGTGCTGTCCCGCGGCATGCAGGCGCCTCGTCTTTATGGTCACAGTCTCAGCATACAACGTTCGGAATATCAGAGCTGGGCGCGCGTGTCCGATGAAACGCATCGGCATGATG
>JBASBA010000470.1:0-1657 GCA_049650885.1 Alteraurantiacibacter sp.
GGATAAGGAAGGCCGCGCCCGTCTTTGCCTTCGCTTTCGGGCTTGTCGCGACCTTTCCATCCAGACGCACCTGCCCCTCGGAGATCAGTGCTTTCACACGCTCGCGCGAGAGTTGCGTGGCGTCTGCCAACGCCTTGTCGAGGCGGGCGGGTGCTGCAATCGTTCCGGTGATGGTTTCTGTAAGGATTTTCGGGCCAGCCATGCTAGGCTTCAATGCGCAATGCGACTGCTGGTGACAAGAGACGTGATGGAATTGCTTCATACTGAAGCAGGCAATTCCTACCCGCATGAATGCTGCGGCATCCTGCTGGGCGATGCCGAACGTATCACCGCAGCCATGCCTGCGGCCAATGTCCATCCCGATCCCGCCACCCATTTCGAGATTGATGCCCAAACCCTTATCGATGCACATCGCGCGGGCCGCGCTGGCGAGAACAGGGTTCGGGGCTATTACCATTCACACCCTGCCGGACCTGCAAACCCTTCCGCTACCGATCGTGCAGAAGCGGCGCATGACGGCATGGTTTGGGCGATCATCGCGCCCGCCGGATCGTCGGAACATGATGTGTCGTTCTGGCGGGACGACGAAAGCGGCTTTACCCTGCTTCCATACGCGGTCGATGATGGCTAAGACATCAATCGAAGGGGCAAGACAGTTTTCGCGCGCATCGCCGGCCAGGTTCCAACCTGGCATATTTTGGGCAAGCTGCTGAAAATCCTGAACTTACCTTGAAAATCGCGAAGTGGCGCACCGTCAACTTCGTCAACCCGAATGTTAATGTTGATTGGCTTCCACCTGAATGACTTCCTCCCTCGATCTCGCTTCCCTGCTCTGCTCCCGCCTCTGCCATGACATGCTCAGCCCCGTTGGCGCCCTGAACAACGGGCTGGAGTTGCTGGCTGACGAAAAAGACCCTGCCATGCGCCAGCGATGCCTGGACCTGCTGGAACAGAGCGCGCGCGTATCGGCCAATAAACTGAAATTCTTCCGCCTTGCCTATGGCGCAGCGGGCGGATTTGGCGAGCAGGTGCCCGTAGAGGAGCCGCACGAATTGCTGATCTCGCTCACGCAGGCAGACGAGAGGCTGACCCTGGACTGGGCGGTGGCAGAGCAGACATTGGCCAAGCCCGCCATCAAGGTACTGCTTAACTTGGCGGCGATGGGTCTCGATTCGCTGGTGCGCGGCGGAACCCTGTCTGTCGGGGCGGAGCGTACGAACGGCCAGACCGAAATCGCCATTCGCGCCAGTGGGCCGCGCATCGCCTTTGACAGCAATATCGGCAAAGCGCTTGACGGAAAACTGCCGGCGGACGAGCTATCCGGCCGCACCGCCCCTGCCCATCTCATCCGCCTGATTGTAGAGCGTGATGGCGGCGCGGTGCAGTATCATCATGGTGACGCTGCGCTGGTGCTGGGGGCAATGATACCCGATCCAGAAGGCATGATCGGTTGAGCGATCCGCTGGTTCACAGAGAGGAAACCTCTCCCAATTTCGATGAGCGCGCACTGCCAATTTCGATGGTGGTGCTGCACTATACCGAGATGAAGCCGGTGGAGAATGCCATCGACAAGATGTGCAATCCAAAGGCCAAGGTCAGCGCGCATTACTGCATCACCGAAGCTGGCGAAGTCATCCGGCTGGTGCCGGAAGAAAAG
>JBASBA010000471.1:0-6043 GCA_049650885.1 Alteraurantiacibacter sp.
AGGCACAGGTTAACGGTGCCCGTGTCTATCGATTGCAGGCCATCTCGCCCAATCGCGATGCTGGCGATGCGACGTGCCGCGCGATACGCAATGCGGGCGGAGACTGCTATCTTCGCTGATCGGGAACGCAGTGGAGGGTTTTTCCCCCACACTGCGTGACGAAAAGCTTGCACCTTCGCGGGGATTTGGGCCTAAACTATGCCCATGACACCTGCCATTTTCAGCCTTTCCAGCCTATCCCTGACGGGAGACGAGCGCGCCTTCTTCAAGGATGCGCAGCCTGCAGGGTATATCCTGTTCGGCCGCAATATCGAAACCCGCGAGCAAGTGCGTGCGCTGACCGATGATTTGCGTGAATTGCACGGGCGCGACAACCTGCTGATTTCAATAGATCAGGAAGGTGGTCGTGTATCGCGGATGAAGCCACCGGAATGGGATGCTTATCCCGCGCCCGGTGCCTTTGCCGAACTTTATCGCATCGCTCCTGCCAGTGCGATTCAGGCCATTCGCGCCAATTCGCAAATGCTGGCGCAGGATCTTGCCGAAGTCGGCATCACCGTGGATTATCACCCCGTCCTCGATATTCCGGCAGATGGTGCGCATGATGTGATTGGCGATCGCGCGCTGGGCCGCGATCCGATGCAGGTAGCTGCGTTGGGCCGGGCCACGCTTGATGGCCTTGCCCGTGGCGGCGTGATCGGCTGTATCAAGCATATGCCGGGCCACGGTCGCGCCATGGTGGACAGCCACAAGGATCTGCCGATCGTGGATGCGGGCGAGGCCGAACTGCAAATCGACATGGCACCCTTCGCCAAGCTGGCCGATGCCCCCATCGCGATGACGGCGCATATTCGTTACACAGCGTGGGATGCAGACAATCCGGCAACCCAGTCCGAATTCGTGATTTCAGAGATCATTCGCAAGAAGATAGGGTTCGACGGACTGCTGATGTCCGACGATATCGATATGCAGGCGTTGGATGGCACCATTGCCCAGCGGTCCGAACGTGCCATTGCGGCAGGCTGTGATCTTGTGCTGAATTGCTGGGGCAAGATGGACGATATGGTCGCCACGGCCAGGGCGGTGCCCCAGATCTCGCCGGTCGGTCGTGAGCGGCTGGATCGGGCGATGGCGAGTGCCGGCAAGGTTGCCGATCACACGCCGCGTGCCGAGTTGCTGGCTGCGCGTGACGCCTTTCTCGCTCTGGCTGGGGCGAACGCATGAGTGCATCGGGGGAAGACACTCTGTTCGGGAATGTCGACCCCGCCCACGCATCTGCCGATTCCAGCGCATTGTATATCGAGCTGGAGAACTGGGAAGGACCGCTCGACCTGCTGCTGGACCTTGCCCGCAGGCAAAAGGTCGATCTGAAGGCGATTTCCATCCTCGCGCTGGTGGATCAATACATCACCTTCATCGAGCAGGCAGAGGCGCTGAAGCTGGAGATTGCCGCCGATTACCTGGTGATGGCGGCATGGCTTGCTTATCTCAAATCCGCGCTGCTGCTGCCGAAGGATGAGCAGGAAGACCCATCGCCAGAGGAACTGGCGCTGAAGCTGCAATTGCGCATCGCAAGGCTGGGTGCGATGCGCGAAGCTGGCGCGCGGCTGATGGGGCGTGACAGGCTGGGCCGCGATGTGTTTGCGCGTGGTGCGCCGGAGGGGTTGAAAATACTCAGGAAAAACCACTGGCAGTGCAATTGGTATCAACTGGTTCACGCCTATGGCCAGGTGAAGCTGCGGACAGAGCCGGTTGTTCACATGGTGGCGGAACGTCCGGTGATGACGCTGGATTCCGCAATAGACCGCGTTTCCGCCATGCTTGGCGTATCGCTAGACTGGATGGAATTGCGGACCTTCCTGCCCGTTGATGCAGAACCGCGGCTGCGAAAATCTGCGCTTGCCAGCAGTTTTGTCGCCGCGCTGGAACTGGCCAAGAGAGGCCGGGCAGAAATCCGACAAGATGAAATATTCGGTCCACTTCACCTGCGCCGGTTGAAAGCCAATGCCTGAAGGCGCGGCAGAAGAACCGGATGAACTGGCACGCGCGGTAGAGGCCTGCCTGTTTGCCGCCGAAGAGCCGCTGACGCGAGAGCAGATTTCGGCGCATCTTGGCGATGCCGATGTGAAACAGGCGCTTTCCGATTTGCAACGGCAATATGCGAAGCGTGGCATCAATCTGGTGGAGCGCGCAAAGCGGTGGCAATTCCAGACTGCGCCCGATCTTGCGCACATATTGCGGCGCGAGAAGGACCAGCTGCGCCGCCTCAGCCGCGCCGCCACAGAGGTGCTGGCCATCATCGCATATCACGAACCCGTCAGCCGCGCCGAGATCGAGGCGATCCGCGGCGTGCAGACCAGCGGCGGGACGCTGGATGTGCTGATGGAAGCGGGATGGGCGCGTGTTGCCGGGCGGCGCGAAGTGCCGGGGCGTCCGGTTATCTACGCCACTACGCCGGAGTTCCTCTCCCACTTCGGGCTGGAGAGCCGTCGCGATTTGCCCGGTATTGCCGAACTGAAGGCGGCTGGCCTGCTGGATCCTGTTGCTGATGCCTATGAAGACCTGATGGAGCAGAATTCCAGGGGTGCACAATCTGCAGATGAAAACCGCGTAGATGCGGACATGCAGGCTGATAAGCAGGTGGAGACGCCAGCCCCACGCGACGATCCGCACACGGATACGCTGGAAAAGCCGGACGAAAGCGCCTAGACTCCGATTTCAAAGATTTCGGAGAATATTCGTGGGTAGCATTGGACCATTCCAGATCCTTATCATCGCACTGGTCATCCTGGTGCTGTTCGGTCGTGGCCGGATCAGCGAGATGATGGGCGATTTCGGCAAGGGCGTGAAAAGCTTCCGCAAGGGCCTGACCGAGGAAGAAGCCGCCGCGGAAGAGAAGCCGGCCTCCCGCATCGAAGGCCCGGTGCACGATGCCAAGCCGGCGACGGAAACCGTCGATCCGACTCCGGCCCCAGCTCCGGCAGCCGCCGGCGACAAGACACCCTCCTGACCCTTTTGTAAGCGAGCAGCGCTGAACCATGTTCGATATCGGCGCGACCGAACTGTTACTTATCGTGGTTGTGGCGATTCTCGTCATCGGCCCGAAGGACATGCCGCTTGCCATGCGCACCGCTGGCCGCTGGATCGGCAAGGTTCGCAAGGTGTCCGGCCATTTTCGTACAGGTCTGGATGCGATGGTTCGCGAGGCAGAGCTGGAGGATATGGAAAAGAAGTGGAAGGCCCAAAACGATAAGGTGATGCGCGAGCATCCCGATGGCGCGCCTGCCCAGATTTCGGGTGAGATGGAACCTACAGGTGCCTATCCCCCCGAAAAGGCCGCTGAACTGAAGCGACTGGCGAAAGAGAAAAGCGCCGCGAATGAAACCGCTGCTGGCCAGCCAAGGCCAGAAGACGGCGCGCACAGCAAAGCGCAATCCTCCACGACGCCAGCAAAGCCTGCCGAAGATCAGGCGAAGGACGCGGAATAATGGCGTTCAAGATATCCGATCTGGACGATTCGCAGGCTCCGCTGATGGAGCATCTGGTGGAATTGCGTGGTCGCCTTGTGCGCGCCGTTGGCGCGCTTGGCATTGCCTTTGCCGTTTGTCTTTATTTCGCGGACGATATTTTCGGCATCCTGGTGCGGCCATTGACTGCCAGTTTTGCATCCGGCGAAGGAAGGCTGGTTTACACCCAGCTTTACGGCGCGTTCTTCGTGGAAATAAAAGTGGCGCTGTTCGCGGCCTTTTTTGTCAGCTTCCCGATTATCGCCAACCAGTTGTGGGCATTCGTTGCCCCCGGCCTTTATGCACGTGAGAAACGTGCATTTCTGCCGTTTCTAATCGCAACGCCGGTATTGTTCACGGCAGGTGCTTGCCTTGCCTATTTCGTAGTGATGCCGCTGGCTTTCCCGTGGTTCCTGGGTTTTCAGGGCAATGTCGGCGGTATCGATGCGGAGGCCCTGCCCGAGATGGGTGAGTATCTGGATCTGGTGATGCGGTTTATCCTGGCATTCGGTATCAGCTTCCTGCTGCCCGTTCTGCTGATGCTGCTGAACCGTGCGGGGCTGGTTTCGCGTGATCAGCTTGTGTCGGCGCGCAAATATGTGGTTGTGCTGGTGGTAGCGCTGGCCGCGATCATCACTCCGCCGGACGTCATTTCACAGCTGGTACTGGCCATTCCGCTGCTGATGCTTTTCGAAGGATCGCTGATCCTTATGAAGATTACCGAGCGCCGCGATGCAAAGCGCAAGAAGGAAGAGGCAAAAACGCCCGACGAGGAAACCTCAAGCTAGAGCTTCCCCGCCACGCTTACCGCGTTTCAA
The DNA here is from genome assembly GCA_049650885.1 of Alteraurantiacibacter sp. GTDB lineage: Bacteria > Pseudomonadota > Alphaproteobacteria > Sphingomonadales > Sphingomonadaceae > Alteraurantiacibacter. The sequence goes on from JBASBA010000471.1 coordinate 4,325, forward strand.
GATCGATATCATAAACCCGCTGGCCCGCGATCCATGTTTCCAGCACTTCGATATCGCGCATTTCTACGGCATTCGCCATCAGCGGATCAGCACTGAGCATAACGAAGTCGGCACGTTCGCCCTCTGCCAGCGCGCCAAAGCGTCCTTCCGCAAATCCGGCATAGGCCGCGCCGACGGTATAGGCTGCCAGTGCCTGTTCGCGGGTGATCGTCTCTTCCGGGCGCCAGCCGCCAAAGGGTTCGCCCTCGGCATTGGTGCGGCTGATGGCGACGGAAAGCCCGGCCAGGGGATCGACAGGCTCAACCGGCGCATCGGTGCCGAATGCCAGCTTTCCGCCTGCTTCCAGAATCGAGCGCCATGCGTAGGCACCGCCCAGCCGGTCTTCACCCAGCCGTGCCTCTGCCATCATCATGTCGCTGGTTTGATGGACAGGCTGCATCGAGGCGATAATGCCATTCTCGCCAAATGCCGGGATGTCCGACGGGTCCACGATCTGCGCGTGTTCGATGCGCCAGCGCCTGTCGCCCGTATAATCGCGCGACAATTCCCGTACCGCGTTCAGCGCATCGGCATTCGCGGCATCGCCAATGGCATGGATGGCAACCTGGAAATTGTCGAGCGCAGCGCGGCTCATCAAATTGCGCAACTGCGTGCCGGACAGCATGGGCAGGCCGCGATTTCCGTGATCGTCCGAATAGTCGGCATTCAGCAAGGCACCGCGCGATCCCAGTGCGCCATCCAGATAAAGCTTCACCCCGTTCAATCGCAAACGATCATCATACAGCCATTGCGTGGGCGCAGGGCCGCCGATCAGCAGCATGGAATCCACGCTGTCTGCATAGGACATGATGCGCAATTGCAAACGTCCGGCGTCGCCCGCGCGGCGGAATGTCATCCAGTCTTCTATCGTGGTGCCCATATCGGCCGCAGCCGTAACGCCGTGGCTGAGCAACAGGCGTTGCGCGTTGTAAAACGCCAGATCGCGATCTTCGGGCAGCGGGGGAGGAACCTGGCGAGCCACCATGGGCATCGCTTCATCCACCAGCACGCCTGCTGGCGCACGCGATCCGGCGAGGCGTTCTATCCGCCCACCGGAAGGATCGGCACTTTCGGCGCTGACATTGCCAGCGGCCAGCGCAAGCGAGTTGGCCCAACCGGCATGGCCATCCACGCGTTCAAGCCAGACCGGCCTGTCTCCCACCACGGCATCAAGTTCCGCGGCGGTGGGGAAGCGATCCAGCCCCCACATCTCCTGATTCCAGCCGCGCCCGATAACCCATGGGCGATCAGGGTAGGCGGCGGCATAGGCTGCGATGCGTGACAGTGCTTCGTCCAGCGAGGTGGTGGTGGAAAGATCCAGCACCAGCGTGCCCAGACCAAGCTGCATGACATGCAGGTGTCCGTCGACGAAGCCGGGCACTACAACGCGCCCTTCGCCGTCCACGCGGTAATCGATCTGGCGGGTAGGGCGATCACCAAAATCCAGAAGTTCGGATATACGGCCGTCCTCGTCCACCACCATGCCACCGAACCGATCAATCGAACCGTCGCGACTAACTGAAGCGCCCTCGATATTGTCGATGTGGGTGTCTGCGAGGGCAGGGGCGGGCGCGCACAGCAGCGCGGCGACCACGGCGAGACGAGCGATCATGCGGAAATCTCCGGCAGGTGACGGATCAGGGCGCTGGTATCCTGCCGCGCGCCACCTTGTTGTTGCAC
>JBASBA010000472.1:0-2457 GCA_049650885.1 Alteraurantiacibacter sp.
TCGTAGGACATAAGGCCAATACGATCAGTCCCGTACAGGATGCCGTCCGGGGACATGCGCGCACCACCCGGAAAGCCGCCGGTGCGACCCATGACGTCGCACGATCCCTCGGCATTCACCCTCAAAATCTCGCCTGAACCGAGGCCGACCATCCACAGATCTCCCTCGTTGTCGAAATTGGGCCCCTCGAGGAACTTCTTCTCACCGCACTCGGCATACAGCTCGAAGGCGCAATCGGTGCACAATTGTGAGAGACCCTCGGCGCTTTGCGCAAATGCCTGGCCGACGAAGACGAAGGCCAGTGCCGCGCCGACGCGGATTGCAGATGTCGCGGTCATTCTCGCTTGTGCTGTCATTGAGCGACATCCAAGGCCGTGTTCATCTGAGCGATGCTCTCGCTAATCGATTCCGACGCCGACTGAAGCTGCGGCACGTAAGTTCTAACAATTTGTTTTCGGCTTACCGCGCTTGCGTAGTAGGTCAGTCCGATCGTGGCGATCACCTTGTCCGAGCTTGGCCAAGTGATCGGGACCGCCACGCTAGATGAGGCTTCGGGCTTGGCCGCAGCGACCCGCTCGGAATATCCGCGGACTTGGTCGTTGCGGATCAGCTGTTCGATGGTGCCGGGCGCCAACATCATGTCGCTGTCGGGATGTTCGGTCGATTCCAGAAGCTGCATCGTCATCTCGCGCTCCTCCGGGGTGCAGAAGCTGAGGAACGCACGCCCCAGCGCCTTGCTGATCAGGCCCATCCGCTTGTGGATCAGGGCATGGTAGGGTGTGACCGTCGCCTCGGCCGCCGTCGTGTAGCAGATCATGACGGCGTCTCCGTCAGGCACCGCAATGGCCACGGGAAATTTGTGCACGCGCGTCAGCGCTAGGGCCCATGGGCGTCCCGCCTCGACGACCATTGGACTGCCGTGGAAGCCGCAGCTCAGCGCGTTCACCTTGGAGGTGACGCGATAGCCGTTGTCCCACTCCTCCTTTGCGACGAAGCCCGCATCGATCAGCGTTTCGAGAAACCGCACGATCGTCGGCTTGGGCAGGCCCGTCTGCTTGTGGATGTGGTCGATCGTGCAGACCCGCTGCCTGTTCAGGACAAGTAGTATATTCAAAGATCTGAGCGCAGAATTTACCGGCTGATAGCATCCCATTCCATCTTGTCCTCCCCGTTTTCTTTTCGTGATCCGACCTATTCGATCCTCTCCCAGGTCAGATCGCGGTAGTTGACGACCCCGTCGATCTCGACGGGCGGCGCTGTGAGCGTTATCCGCTTTCCTTCCAGCCTTGCCGGCCGCGTCTGAAGCGTTCCCACGCGCTCAATAGGCAGCGATCCGTCCACCTCGGTCTTCAAGGTCGTGCCGTCGAACGTGTAGCGCCCTGTGTACGAGCTGTATTCGCGATCCGTCCCCTCGAGGATGCTATCACGTCCGTCGCTTATGACGACCATCATGCGATGATCGTCGTTGAACGTTATCAGGCCCATCTTCCTCGCCCCGTAGGACGACCGCAGCGCGTTCCCCGCCTCGTCGGTGTTCACGATCTCGATCAGCTTCCAGACGCCGATCAGCAGATCCGAGCGATCTTCGGCCATCAGGCTTCCTCCTCGGCATCCACGAACCGGAATGCCTGCGGATCCGGGGACCGGGTCAGTCCCCAGTATTCCACGAGTCTCCAAGGGGAGTTCGTGGTGATCCGGCCCTTGGCGTTCTTGTACCAGCTGTTCAGCCCCGGATCGGACCACACCATGCGCTCTAGCCGCGCGTCGATGGTGCGATTGTACGCGTCGTGAGCCTCGGGACGGCAATCCATGGCAGCGTCGCCGCGCTTCAGCAGCAGCTCGAAGCAGCGCATGATGTAGTTCACTTGGCATTCGGCTTGGAAGATGATGCTGCCGCCATGGGCGAGGTTGGTGTTCGGCCCGTAGGTGACGAAGAAGTTGGGAAAGTGCGGCACGCAGATGCCGAGATAGGCGCGCGGATCGTCGTCGCCCCATTCGCGGCGGATGGTGCGGCCGTCCAGCCCCTCGACCTCCATCGGATAGATCATGCGGCTTGCCCGGAAGCCCGTCGCCAGCACGATGGCGTCGACCGGATGGCGCGTGCCCGCCTTATCGATGATGGCGTCGGGCTCGATCCTCTCGATCCCGTCCGTGACCATATCCACGTTGTCCCGCTTGAGCATGACGTACCAGCCATTGTCGCGCAGCGAGCGTTTGCCGAAAGGCGGATAGTCCGGCAGCACCTTGCCGCGAAGGTCGGGGCGCTCCTTGATTTCCTCGTCGAGGTAAGCGGTCCAGATCTTGCGGATGTCCTCGTTCAGGGCCGAGATCGAGCGCTCTTCCGATTGCCAATCGGGGTCCATCATCAGCGCGTCATGGACACCGTCGCCATAGGCCCAGAACAGCAGGAACCGGTACCATTCGGCATAAAACGGCACCTCGCGCAGGGCCCACTTC
>JBASBA010000473.1:0-7931 GCA_049650885.1 Alteraurantiacibacter sp.
CTGCTGCTGTTCCTCGATGTCGGCGGCTCGATGGATGATCACGTAAAGGCGACGGAGGAAGTGTTCAGCGCCGCTACCAGCGAATTCAAGAACATGGAGTTCTACTACTTCCACAACTGCCTTTACGAGAGTGTCTGGAAAGACAATTCCCGCCGCTGGAGCGAGCGCATCCCGACCTGGGACCTGCTTCACAAGTTCGGCCATGACTACAAGATCATCTTCGTCGGTGATGCCGCGATGAGTCCCTACGAAGTCGCCTGGGAAGGCGGCAGCGTGGAGCACATGAACGAAGAACCGGGCGAGACCTGGCTAAGGCGTGTGGTGGATACCTATCCAGCCGTGGCATGGCTCAATCCGAACCCGCAGCGTGGCTGGCAATACACCCAGTCCACCAAGATGATCCGTCAAATCATGGCAGATCGAATGTATCCATTGACGCTGGATGGACTGGACGATGCGATGCGCGCGCTCAGCCGGAAGCAGGGTTAGGCGTCAGCTAGAACTCTCTTGGCACCGCCGCGAACATGGCCTTGGTGGCAGGGCGTTCATTGATCTGCTCAATCCACCGCACGAGGCCTGGTGTATCCTGAAAATTCACCAAACCGGCAAATCCCTTCTCCATCCCGTTGGCGATGGCGAAATTGCAGATGTCGGCCAGCGTAAACGTGTCGCCCGCCAGCCATTCATTGTCGCGCAAATGCGCATCCAGCCGCGTCACGCTCACGCCGATTTTGCGCATTTCATCATCCAGCATTTCCTGCGGAAAACCCTCACGTGCGCGCCGCCATTTTACCTGTTGTTCGGGGATGGGGATGCGCGCCACCACCTGTTCGAATTTGTGATCGGACAAACCCTTCACCATCTTGCTGATGTGGCGGTGCCAGCCGATCGTCGAGACCCACCAGCAGAAATATTCATCCACCCATTTCGTCCACACGCGCATCTGCGCGGTATCGAAATGGCTCTCGGGGCGCAGCTTCACCGGCGTGGGATGCGCGTCCTCCAGATATTCGCAGATCACCGTACTTTCCGTGATGATCCTGCCATCATCCTCCAGCGCGGGAACCTGACCGCGAGGATTGATGTCCTTGAACTAGCTTTCGTGGTGCTCGAACTTTGCAGGGTTCAGCAACCGATGATTGAACTTCAGCCCCTTTTCATAAAGCGCCAGAGTGGGCTTGAGTGAATTTGCGCCCGGCCCGAAACTGTAAAGTGTCAGCAATGCTCTCTCCGATGCGGGAGGATCTCTTCAGTCGCATGACGCAGCGAAATACAAGTCTTCCCCTCCTGCGCAGTACTTGCGTAGATTTGCCAATTAGGCAAATACTGTCGCGATGGCGCATTTTGAAGGCGCGACGCGAATGTGGTAAGCAATTTGGCAGGAAAGAGGTTCGTAGTGTTGAAGATCGCCATCGCAGTTCTCGCTTTACTGGGCACCACCGGCGCCATTGGGCAAGATGAACGGTCACAAATCGATCAACCGCCAAGCGTCGACATGACGACGCCCGAGACGCCGGTATTCGATCCGGACACGAATCATACCTGCAAGTATGACCTGCAACTGGCGCAAGGTGCGGACGGTGAAGCGCGGCTGTATCGTCATCCCGCCAAGCCGGACAGTTTGCAGCCCATGCGGGCCGTGGGCTACGAGGTCAGCGGGTGCAGCTTTCTGGTGATGGCAGACGGCAGCCTTGTTCGGCCGCCGCAGCAAGATCAGAACAACGCGGTCGCATTCACGCCAGCTCAGTAAAGCAACAGGTCGGAAACTTCCGCCTGCCAGCTTTTTTCGTCAGCCGACGCGATTGCATCGAGATCATCCGGCGTGGAGGCCGGATCATCCACCCATTCCCGCAAGGCGGAGCCGCCATTGATCACATCTATGGCAAGCACATTATCGGTGTATTCATACTTGAAGTCAGTATCGCGCCAGATCGGGTAATCCGGATAGAGGTTGCGGATCGCCTTGAATGCCAGCGCCTGCAGGCGCCACGGCTTGAAAGCAGAATGATCGTAGAATGACCCTTCTGCGTGAATCATCAACGCATTGCACAACTGGCCTGCATGCTTGTGAAAAGTCGCTTCGAACCAGCACTCTCGCAGCGCGCAGCCTGACAGCCATTCTGGCGCAAAACGCTGCATCTGTGCTAACACGGCCTTGGCGTCGATGTCTGGTGCCCCAAACAGCACTTCCAGCGGGCGGGTGGTCCCCCTGCCCTCACTCAACGTCGCACCTTCGATCATGACTGTTCCAGCATAAGCGCGCGCCATGTTCAGGCTGGCAGCATTGGGGCTGGGATTGATCCAGATACGATCTTCGGGCCAGCCGAATCCTGGCCCCGCTTCGGGCAACCAGTCGTGCATCGTAATCACCCTGTAATCCACGTTCATGCCGAAGTGGCGAATGAACCAGTGGCCCATTTCACCCAGTGTCAGGCCGTGGCGCATCGGCATGGGACCGGCGCCGACGAAACTTTCGTGGCCGGGAAGCAGCCTGGTACCCTCCACTGGCCTACCGGCAGGATTTGGCCTGTCTAGAACCCACACCGATCTGCCGTGCTTCTCCGCCTCTTCCAGCAGGTAAAGCAGCGTGGTGACAAAGGTGTAGATGCGGCACCCCAGATCCTGCAGATCGAACAGGAACACATCGGCGCTGGCCATCATCTGTTCTGTTGGCCGCCGCACTTCACCGTAAAGCGAGAAAACCGGAATACCGTAGTCCGGATCGGTTTCGTCCGGCGTTTCCACCATATTGTCCTGCTTGTCGCCTTTCAGCCCGTGTTGCGGGCCAAATGCGCTGGTGACATTCACGCCAGCACCGATCAGCGCGTCAAGGCTATGGGTCAGGTCCGCAGTCACGGATGCAGGATGGGCGACAAGCGCAACGCGCTTGCCGTCCAGCGGTTTCCTCAGTTCAGCTTCGGCCAGCAGCCGGTCTATTCCGAATTTCATGCAGCGCGGGTTCGCGCAATACTGCCTTCGAAGCAAGCCGGATCGTGAAAATCAGGCTTTTCCTTGTGGTGGGAAATGGCCCAATAGCTCTTCACGCCGCCATCTTCCTCAATCACGGCGGCAAGGCCGATGGAAGCTGGCGGCTGCGGCATTTGCGCGCGTGGCAGCGCTGCATCGAAAATTGCCATCGCCGTGCCCATGCGCATGGCGCAATCAGGCTCCCGCGTGAAATGCCTTTCGGTCATTCCTTCCCGGTAATCGGTAAAATCGTATGCTGCCCACCGTTCGGACGGAGACAGGTTGAATTCCGAATAGGAGTTGGTCCCATCCTTCTCCATCATGAAAAGTTCAAAGCAGGTGGTGTCCCACAGCTTGTCCGACCTGCCCCGCCCCCCGAAGGATGGCAGCACAAGTTTGCCGGGCCCGTCGATCCGCCAGCGAACGCGAACCCAATTGTCTGTCAGTGAAAGTACTCTCGCCTCGACCCTTCGAACGGCGAGAGGTGGTGTGGTTGCATGCGCGACCAGTTCGTACGTTTGCAAGCAAGTGTCCCCGTGCTACGCGCCCCAGTTCCAACAATAAAGCAGCCAAATCCCCCGAGATGACAACTTACGATTCCGAACTTTTGCAATTGCTCAATGAGCGCGGCTATGTCCACCAGTTGACCGACGCTGAGGGACTGGATGCCCTAGCCGTGCGGCAGACCGTTCCGGGATATATCGGGTTCGATGCCACGGCCCCTTCGCTGCATATCGGCTCGCTGGTGCAGATCATGATGCTGCGCCGCCTTCAGCAGACCGGGCACAAGCCGATCGTCCTGATGGGCGGCGCTACCACCCGCATCGGCGATCCCACCGGGCGGGACGAAAGCCGCAAGATGTTGTCGGAACAGACGATTGCCGACAACGTCGCCTCGATCCGCAAGGTTTTCGAGCGGATGCTGACATTTGGCGACGGCCCTACCGATGCGGTGATGGTCGACAATTACGATTGGCTGGGCGGCATTGGCTACATCGAAATGCTGCGTACGGTCGGCACCCATTTCACGATCAACCGGATGCTCTCATTCGATTCCGTGAAGTTGCGGCTGGATCGAGAGCAGCCGATGACGTTCCTCGAATTCAACTACATGATCCTGCAAGGCTATGATTTCCGGCACCTGGCCAAGGAAATGGGCGCGCGGCTGCAAATGGGCGGCAGTGACCAGTGGGGCAATATCGTCAACGGTATGGAACTGGGGCGGCGGATGGACGGTGTCGACCTTTATGGTCTCACCACTCCACTGCTGACCACGGCAGATGGCAAGAAGATGGGCAAGACCGCGGCTGGCGCTGTCTGGTTGAATGAGGAGCAATTGCCCAGCTATGACTTCTGGCAATTCTGGCGAAATACCGATGATCGTGACGTTGGCCGTTTCCTGAAATTGTTCACCGATCTGCCGCTGGCAGAGATCGCCCGGCTGGAAACGCTGGAAGGCAGCGCGATAAACGATGCAAAAATCGTGCTTGCGGACGAGGTAACGAAGCTGGTTCGCGGTGAGACTGCTGCTGTATCTGCGCGCGCTACGGCGGAGCAAACATTTACAGGTGGCGGCAAGGGAGAGGATCTTCCCATACTCGTCGTGCCTGCTGAAGGCATACGTGTGGGCGCTGCGCTGACCGAACTGGGCTTCACCAAATCCAATGGCGAGGCGAAGCGCAAGGTGGCGGAAGGTGCGGTAAAGCTTGAAGACGAAGTCATTTGCGATCCGGGTTATCTCGTCGAGATCGATCCCGGCGAAGAGGCGCAATTGAGCCTTGGAAAGAAACGTCACGCGATCTTGCGCCGCGCTTAGCTTTACGAAAAATCCATCATTGCCTGTCAAAACGGTTTCGGGTCACATTACTCGAAGGGAAATGGCAGGTCATGGCAGGCGGGGCACAGTTATCCGTCACCGATATGCGGCGCTCCACGCGGCATCCGGTCGACTATTCGGTGATTGCCGAGCACTTGCAGCACGGCGATATCACCCTCGACATTTCCAATATCTCTGCTCATGGCTTCATGGTGGGGAAGGTAGACGGCATCGAGCGCGGTGATCGGATGATCATCCGGTTGCCGACAGTCGGCCGTATCGAAGCCTACTGCATCTGGACCACCGAAGATCGTGCCGGTTTCCAGTTCGAACGGATCATCCGGTTCGACGCCTTTGAAAGCATGATTTCTGAAATGCAGCCCAATCCAGCTCTCCGACGCCGCAGCTAAACTGTCTATTGGGGCCAGGCTTTAGCCCTTCCGAATTCGATTAGCTTGGCAAGCGCTATCGGCGCTGCCATTGCGCGCGGGTGAGCTCCGAGACTTCCCCCTTTCGCATCCCCAATTTCCGCGCCTTCTGGGTTGGCCGCCTGTCGATGACGCTGGCGCAATACGCGATGATGCTGATCATCGGCTGGCAAACCTACAACCTGGCGCGGGATGGCGGCATGAGCGTTGGCGAGGCTTCCGGCCAGCTTGCCCTTATCGGCCTGTTGCAATTCGTGCCGCTTTTCCTGCTGACGCCATTTACCGGCCTTGCCGCGGATCGTCTGGACAGACGCAATCTGGGCCGGACGATGGTTCTGTTGCAATTGCTGTGCGCCAGCGCGCTTGCGGTGCTTACGTGGCAGGACGGCATCACCTTGTGGGTGCTCTATTGTGTCGCAGTTCTGCTTGGCATCGTGCGCGCCTTTGCAGGTCCCGCACTTTCCGCCCTCGCGCCCAATCTGGTGCCCGCCAAAATCCTGCCAAACGCCATCGCGCTATCCTCCATCGCGTGGCAAACCGGCATGATCGTCGGACCGGCGGTGGGCGGCGTTCTTTATGACATCGTACCCGCCCTTCCCTATGCTGTGGCGGCAGTCCTGTTCGCGGTTTCGGCCACGGCGTTGTCTTTCATCTCGGACGTGCCGCGTCAGAAGCCCAAGGGCCCAGCCCGCCCGATCAAGCAGGTTCGAGAGGGTTTGGACTATGTCTGGCATAACAAGATGGTGCTGGGTTCCATCACGCTGGACCTGTTCGCTGTGTTTCTGGCTGGCGCGACCGCACTGTTCCCGGTGTACGCGCGCGATATATTGCAAGTGGGCGCTACAGGTCTCAGCCAGCTGGCAATGGCCCCCGCAATCGGTGCGGCGCTGACGGCGCTGTTCTTCTCGTTCCGTCCGTTGAAATCGGGTGTCGGCCCGAAGATGCTGCTGGCGGTGGCGGCGTTTGGTGTGGCGACGGTGATCTTCGCCTTCTCCAGATCCATGCCGCTGAGCCTGGCGATGCTGTTCATCGTCGGCGCGGCCGATATGTTCAGCGTTTATATTCGCCAGTCGCTGATCCAGCTGCACACGCCAGATGACAAGCGCGGACGGGTGTCCGCCGACTCGCAGCTTACCATCAGCGCCTCGAACGAGTTTGGCGACTTTTTCTCCGGCAGCCTCGCCTTCCTCATCGGGCCGGTGGCAGCCGTGGCCCTGGGCGGGGTTGGCGCGATTGTGACCGTTGGGCTGTGGGCGGTGCTTTTCCCTGTTTTGCGAACAACCCGGACCTTCGACCCGCCTGAGGAATTGGTAGAGATAGATGACACGCCGGCCGGCAATAATGCGCAAGGCCCGGCAGATAAGGGAGCCTGACCCATGAAGTTCGATAATGTTCTGCAATCCATCGGCAATACGCCGCATATCCGCCTTTCGCGGCTTTTCCCCGATCACGAGGTTTGGGTGAAAAGCGAGCGCGCCAACCCCGGCGGTTCCATCAAGGATCGCATTGCGCTGGCGATGGTGGAGGATGCGGAAAAATCCGGCGCGCTTAAGCCTGGTGGCACGATTATCGAGCCGACCAGTGGCAACACCGGCATCGGCCTTGCGATGGTGGCCGCCGTGAAGGGGTACAAGCTGGTTCTGGTCATGCCCGAAAGCATGAGCATCGAGCGCCGCCGCCTGATGCTGGCCTATGGCGCCAGCTTCGATCTGACGCCGAAGGAAAAGGGCATGAAAGGCGCGATTGAGCGCGCAGCAGAACTGGTGGAGCAGACAGACAATGCCTGGATGCCGCAGCAGTTTGAAAACCCCGCCAACTTTGAAATCCACGCACGCACCACGTCGCAAGAGATCCTTGAGGATTTCAGGGATACGCCGCCCGCCTGCATAATCACAGGCGTTGGCACCGGCGGCCACCTGACAGGCTGTGCAGAGGCGTTGAAGAAAGTCTGGCCGGATATGAAGGCCTATGCGGTGGAGCCGGAAGCTTCCCCCGTAATCTCCGGCGGTCAGCCAGGCCCGCACCCGATCCAGGGCATTGGCGCAGGCTTCATTCCCGGCAACCTGCACACCAACTCCATTGATGGCGCGATCAAGGTGGGGGCAGAAGCCGCCAAGGAAATGGCCCGCCGCTGCGCACGCGAGGAAGGCCTGCTTGTCGGTATCAGTTCAGGCGCAACGCTGGCTGCAATCGACGCGAAACTAGCGGATTTGGATGCTGGCACCCGCATTCTCGGCTTCAACTACGACACCGGAGAGCGGTATTTCTCGGTGCCGGATTTCTGGCCCGCCGAATGAGCCGGTTCGACCCTGTCGAATATGAGGATGATGGCACGAGGCTAACCGGACATGTGGCGCGCCCCGCCGGTTCGCCGCGTGCTGTTGTCCTGATATTTCCCACCATCATGAACCCCACGCCTGCGGTGGAAGCCAAGGCATGGGATCTGGCGCAGGCAGGCTACCTCGCGATGATCGCCGATTTCTATGGCAAAACGCCAGATAGTTTCGATCAATCCCGGCTGTTTGCCAGTGAGATACGCGATACGCCCGAGCTTTATCGCCAACGTCTGCGCGCCTCCTTGCGTGCGCTGGTCAGCCTTGATGGCGCGGAAGGGCTGCCGATCTTCATCATCGGTTTCTGCATGGGCGGTCAGGCAGCTTTGGAACTGGCGCGCGAGGGCGCTCCGGTAGAGGCCGCAGTCAGTTTTCACGGCCTTTTGA
>JBASBA010000474.1:0-6042 GCA_049650885.1 Alteraurantiacibacter sp.
GCACGGCACTGTTTGGCGATCGGGGGTCTGGCTAGGGCGCGGCACCCTGCCGCGCCCCGCCACGATCAGTTCGGCTTGTCGTACGGGGTTTGCTCGGCTACCCAGATGCCGTCGGTATATTCCACGCATCGGTAAGTCTTCGCGATGGTCCAGTGGACGGAGGCGCGGGTCATCAGCGGAAACTCGCGGTCGGCGTAAATGCGCTTTCGCTCGGCATTTACCGCAGCCATGCACTCGCCGCGCGAGAAGAAGATCTGGTCTTCCAGCAGATAGATTTGCGTGCCGTTGCCCGCAAAAGCCTGCACTGGTGCTGCCAGCATTGCCGCTGCCACGAGGATTGGTGTTCTTCGCATATTGGTACTCCCGCATTTCGTTTCGGGCGCCGGTGACCAGCACAGGGTAAGCTGGCTGGTTCGCGTCCGATTGCAGGGCCATGATTAGGTTGAGGGGCATAGGGATTATGCTTTGCACACCCCCCGGATCGCTACCTAGAGGCGTTGCGGGTTTTGCAAAGCATAGCGGGCGATAGAAGCTTGACGCGCGCTGCCCGACACTATCAACGGGCATTCTCCTTTTGCGTATGGACCTCGACGTCATGACCAAGCTTCCTGCCATATCCTTTTTCCCGCTCGCTTTGGTGGCCGTTTCGGCGCCCGCATTGGCGCAGGACGCGGATCCCTATGCCGCCTGCGCCGATACGCGGGGGGATGCCGCACGGCTGGCCTGTTTCGATCGAACCTATCAGGAGCAGCGCGTGGTCATTGCGGAACGCGAGGTGGTGGAAGAGCAGACGCGCGAAGAGGTTTTCGGCTTCCGCGAAGACGATGCCGTGCTGGAGCGCGAGGAGGAAGAGATCGCGCTCACCACCACCGTTGCCGAGGTTTTGCAGGGATCACGCCGGTCGCAGGTTCTGCTGATGGAGAACGGGCAGCTCTGGCGGGAGATCAATGGATCAACCCTGCGTAATCGTATCCGCGAGGGTTGGACGGCCACTATCACACGCCATTGGAGCGGCGCCTATGAAATGCGCTTCGAAGGGCGATCGGGATACTTGCGGGTCGCGCGCGTCCAGTAGCTGGCGATCAGGCTGCCTGCGTATTGTCGCGGCGGGTGAGGATCATCTGTTCCAGCGCCGCTGCATCCTCCGTGCAACCCCTGGCCCTGGCTCGCAAACGCTCTGCGGATAACCCTTCGGCCTTGTCGGCCAAGCTCAGCAGCATTTCTGCGCGCTCATGATGTGCGCGCAGCGTGCCGGCCATCAATTGCTCCAGCTTCTCCTCCTGCCGCAGCGACAATGCGCTCTGCGTGTAGGCCTGGCCCGTGTGACACCGAAACCGGCTGAGCGGCCCGTCTTCGATGCGCCACAACACACCATTGCAGTCCGGACAGTTATATGGAGAGAGTTCACCCAATAGTGCCGCGCGGCCTGTCAGGCGGCCTTCGCAGCCGCAGGTTTGCCAGCGGCAATCGCATCCAGCAGGGCCTGTTCCACCTTGTCCAGCCGATCCTGTGTCACGATCTTGTCGCCCAACAGGTCGGTTACGTAAAAGGTATCCACCGCCCGCTCCCCATATTGGGTGGTGTGGGCGGAATTGATGATAAGGCTGGCCTCGAACATTGCCCGTGTCAGCCGGTTCAGCAGGGCAGGGCGATCTGTCGCGTTTACCTCTATCACGGTAAAACGGTTGGAGGCATCGTTATCGAATAACACCACCGGGGCCACGTGGAAGTTTTCCGCACGGCTCTGTTTCAGCGGGCGTTTGGCCAGGCGCGGCACCATGTCGATCTTGTTGGCTAGCGCATCCTCTATGGATTTCTTCAGCCGGTCGAGTTGCTGGTCTTCCTTGAATGGCTTGCCCAGCGGGTCCAGCACCAGGAAATTGTCGACGGCCTTGCCCATCCTGTTGGTATGGATGCGCGCATCGATGATGTTGCCACCGGCAAGGTTGATGGCCCCAGCGATGCGGAAGAACAGGCCGGGATGGTCATTACCGATGACCGTCACCAGCGTGGCGCCCAACGCTTTGTAATATTGCGCGTGGATGGACAGTGAATGTTTCGCCGCGCGTGCGGCCTCGTAATGCGGCAGGTTGATCGCGATCACGTCTTCCGGCTCGGCAATCCAGTAGGCATCGTCAAAACGATCATCCAGTTTTTCAACCAGATGCCCCAGATCGCCCAGCATTTGGGTGACGACTTCCTTTTTCGCTGCAACCTTGTGCTCTCTTCCGTGGGCCTTGTGACCCAGGCGAAGACGTTCAACCGCATTGTCATACAGATCGGTGATGAGCTGGCGTTTCCAGCTGTTCCAGATACCGGGGCCAACAGCGCGGATATCGACGATCGTCAGCATCGTCAGCAAGCGTAGCCGTTCCAGGTTCTGCGCCTCAGCCACGAAATCGGTGATGGTCTTGGGATCGGACAGGTCACGCTTGAAGGCGGTGGCGCTCATCAGCAGGTGATAGCGAACCAGCCAGGCGACCAGCTCTGTCTCCTGCTCGTCCAGCCCCAGTCTGGGGCACACGCGCCTGGCCACCTCCGCGCCCAGCACTGAGTGATCGCCGCCCCGCCCCTTGGCGATATCGTGCAGCAGGACAGAAAGATACAACACGCGCCGGTTCTTGATCAGCGGCATCATCTTGGTGGCCAGCGGATGATCCTCGGCCAGCTCTCCGCGCTCGATCTCGTTCAGCAGGCCAATGGCCCGGATCGTATGCTCGTCCACCGTGTAGTGGTGGTACATATCGAACTGCATCTGTGCGTTGACCTTGCCAAAATCCGGCACGAAGCGGCCAAAAACGCCCGCCTCATTCAGCCAGCGCAGCACGGTTTCGGGGTCCTTGCGGCCCGATAGCAGTTCCACGAACAGTTCGTTGGCGCGCTTGTCCTTGCGCACCTTTGCATCGATCAGCCCGGCATCGCGGCGGGCGATACGCATGGTGGAGGGGTGAATTTCCAGACCCTCCCGCTCGGCAATGGTGAACACTTCGATCAGGCGGACAGGATCCTGGGCAAACCAGTCATCCGACGGGGCGGCGATCTTTCCGCCATCGACCGGATAACCCTCGATTGCCTTTGCCGGTTTGAAAGAGGAGAAAAACTCGCTGATGCGGCTGCGCTCCTGTGTTTCTTCCTCGATATGCGAAAGGAACACGCCGGTCAGGTGTCCGACATGTTTTGCCTGGAGGAAATAGAACTGCATGAACCGTTCCACCGAGCTTTTGCCCGGCCTGTCGGCATAATTCATGCGGCGGGCAACCTCGCGCTGAAGATCGAAGGTCAGCCGGTCCTCTCCGCGGTTGGCGATGGTGTGCAGATGTGCCCGCACGGCCAGCAGGAAGCGTTCAGCACGGCGGAAGCTGCGATATTCCTTCTGCGTGAACAGGCCCTTGTCCACC
Source organism: Alteraurantiacibacter sp. (assembly GCA_049650885.1). Taxonomy (GTDB): domain Bacteria; phylum Pseudomonadota; class Alphaproteobacteria; order Sphingomonadales; family Sphingomonadaceae; genus Alteraurantiacibacter. The sequence goes on from JBASBA010000474.1 coordinate 3,399, forward strand.
AGCTCGCGCGCGCTTCTGACGCGGTAATTGTATTTCCCGATCCAGTAGAGCGTCTGCAGATCGCGCAGGCCGCCCTTGCCGTCTTTCACATTGGGTTCGACCACATAACGCGAATCGCCCATGCGCTTGTGCCGCGCATCCCGCTCCGCCAGCTTCTCGGATACGAAACGGTTCTCCGTACCAGGCACGACTTCGGCCCAGAACCTTGTACTGGCCGCGTCATACACATCCTGATCGCCCCACAAGAAGCGCGCTTCCAGCAGGGCGGTGCGGATGGTGACATCCTCGCGTGCCATGCGCGTCACCTCGTTAAGCGATCGGCTGGAATGGCCCACGGTCAGGCTAAGGTCCCACAGGTAATAGAGGATCGCCTCGATCACCTGTTCGCACCATGATGTTGGCTTGTCCGGCGTGACAAAGGCGATGTCGATGTCGGAATGCGGCGACATCTCGCCGCGCCCGTATCCACCCACGGCCAGCAGGGCGAGCCGTTCGCCCTTGCTGCGATTGCCAACCGGATAGACATCGTCGATCACGTGATCGTGGACGATGCGGATGAGCTGATCATGCAGGAAAGCGTGGCCGTTCGCACTTTCGTGGCCCGCGCCCGGCTTCTCCTCCAGCCGCCGCGCCAGTTCCGCACGGCCTGTATCCAGCGCCTCGCGCAATTGTTCGACGATTGCCTGTCGCCCGTCGGATGCGCCCTTGTCTGCAACGATGCTGGCAATGGCGGCGGACAGCTTGCGGCGATCAATGATGGCGCGTTGCTTGGGGATGTTGGGCAGGCTCACGCTTTTCAAGATAGGCGGCTGCGCAGCGTATTGCAAAGGTGTTCGCCCGTCTTTGCCAGGGGTTCCATGCCGCGCGGGCCTGTGCCAAAGCGCGAAGCTGACAAATGGGGCGCGAAGCGCCTCGACAAGCATTAGGGGCGCACGGTGATTCTTGATCTTCTGGCAGCGACAGGCGGCGATGTCTTGCGGTGGCAAGACCTGGGCCTGCAAACCGGGATCGATCTCGGCTTTTTCGAGCTGAAATATTATTCGCTCGCCTACCTTTCGGGGATCATCCTTGGTTATTGGCACCTTTCCAGGATGATCAAGGCGCCCGGTGCGCCGATGGCGCAGGTCCATGTGGATGACCTGTTCTTCTATTGCACGCTGGGCATCATTATCGGCGGACGGCTGGGCTATGTCACCTTTTACGAACCCGGCCACTGGACGGACTTTTCTGGCGACGGCTTCGTCAGCTGGAAGGTGTTGCGTTTGTGGGATGGCGGGATGAGCTTTCACGGCGGGCTGGTGGGCGTTGTGACGGCCATCGCCTATGTCAGCTGGCGCGGCGGGCTGCCGTTCATTCGCGTGGCGGACTACATCGCCGTAAACGTGGGCTTTGGCATGATGTTCGGGCGGCTTGCCAACTTCATCAACGGCGAATTGTGGGGGCGGCCTGCCAGCCCCGATGTGCCCTGGGCCATGACGTTTTGCGATCGCGGCGTCGGGCCGGGTGGCACCTGCCTTTCCAGCCTCGTTCCGCGCCATCCCAGCCAGCTTTACCAGGCGCTGGGCGAGGGCTTGCTGGTTGTCGTGGTGATGTTGTGCCTGTTCTGGCTGACACGCGCCCGCTATCGTCCGGCCCTGTTGGTGGGCGTGTTTACTACCGTGATCGCCATCGCGCGTTTCGTGGTGGAGTTTTACCGCCAGCCCGATGCGCAATTGACCGAATTTGCTACCCGCACCGGCCTCAGCATGGGCCAGTGGCTTACCATTCCGCTGATTCTTCTGGGGCTTGGGCTGGTTGCCTATGCGATGATGCGGCCCCCGCTTGCCAGTGGAACTGCAACCGCTGCCGGGAAAAGGCCGGTAACGCCCGCAAGGTAGAACAGACAGGAGGCTATTTGACCGACCTGCAGAATAAAGACGGCAGGCGCGACCTGGGCGAAACCTTTCGCCGCCTGATCGCCAGCACCGGCCCGATCAGCCTGATGCATTTCATGGGCGAATCGAACACGCGCTACTACACCGAAAGCTGCGCCATCGGCGGATCAGGTGGCGGTGATGGTGGCGGTGGCGGCGATTTCATCACCGCGCCCGAAGTCAGCCAGATGTTCGGCGAACTGATCGGCCTGTGGCTGGCCGATATGTGGATCAGGGGCGCGCGGCGTATGCCCGTTCACTACGTGGAGCTTGGGCCGGGCAGGGGCACGCTGGCGAGCGATGCCCGGCGGGCCATGAAACAGCATGGTCTTTCCCCCAGGATACACCTCGTCGAAACATCGCGCGTAATGCGTGACGCGCAACTGGCCGTGCTGCCGGACGCCATCCACCACCACGATCTTTCGACCGTGCCGATGGATGGCCCCATCCTGCTGATCGCAAATGAGTTTCTGGACGCACTGCCGGTGCGCCAGCTTGTGCGCACGGTACAGGGCTGGAGAGAGATCATGGTGGGCGTTGATGGCGCAGGCAAGTTCGTGGAGACGCCGGGCCGCCAGCCGATGGATTCCGCCGTTCCCGAAGCGCGGCGAAGCGATCCGCCGGGCACGGTGGTCGAAACCTCGCCTGCCAGCGCCTCTATCATTTTCGAGGTTGCCGGGCGCCTTGCCACGCAGGGCGGTGCGGCGCTTTTCATCGACTACGGCTATACC
>JBASBA010000475.1:0-5537 GCA_049650885.1 Alteraurantiacibacter sp.
CCCTGGAACCGTACAACGACGTCGGCACGGGCCGCCAGCCAATCGACGATCTTGCCTTTGCCCTCATCGCCCCACTGGGCGCCGATCACGGTGACGTTGGCCAATTGCTCTAATCCTTTTCGAGAGAACCCGCCGCGCCGTAGGCAAAGCTGGCGCAAAGGGCAACTGGCATGCGGAACAGGAGTGGAGTCCACACCGATGACGGCGGACCAAAGCCCGTAGGATTCTTATGGATAGATTGCGAAGCGCACCCGTTGGTCAGGCAAAGGAGAATTGCATGACTGACTACCCCACTTTGACATTGAACGACGATCGCCAAATCCCGCAACTGGGTTTCGGCACCTACCAGTTGGATGACAGCACCGCGACAAAGGCCGTCAAAACCGCGCTGGACGTAGGATATTGGCTGGTCGACACGGCCGCCATTTACGAGAACGAGGATGGCGTGGGCAAGGGTGTTGGCGACTGGAGCGACATCTTCCTGCAGACAAAGATCTGGAACGAACGACAGGGTTACGACGAGGCAATGACTGCCTTTGAGGAGAGCCTGGATCGATTGGGCCGCGACTATGTCGATATGCTGCTGATCCACTGGCCCTGCCCGGCGCAGGACAAGTTCGTGGATACGTGGAAGGCCTTCATCAAACTGCGTGACGAAGGAAAGGCAAAGTCCATCGGCGTATCGAACTTTCGCGAGGAAGACCTGAAGCGGATCGTGGACGAAACCGGCGTCGTACCCGCGTTGAACCAGATTGAATTGCACCCTGCATTTCAGCAACGTAAATTGCGCGGCGTGCATGATGAAATGGGCATCGTTACCCAATGCTGGTCTCCGCTGGGCCAAGGTGACGGTCTGGAGCTTGATGCCATCCAAAAGATCGCCGACGAAACCGGGAAGTCCGCTTCTGCCGTGATCCTGGCGTGGCATCTGCAACACGGCCTGGCCCCCATTCCCAAGGCCAGTAGCCGTAATCATATCGCGGCGAATTTCGATGCGCTGAAACTGACGTTGAGCGACGATCAGATGGCCGCAATCGATGCGCTGGACAGCGAAGGCGGGCGGATGGGGCCGCACCCCTCTGAGCTTTGCTGAGCTAGACCATCGCAAATAATCGACGCGCGCGCAGTTGGAGAAATCCGACTGTGCGCCCATTGCTGCGTGCATAAGGTTTCAGCCCAGCGACAGTGCGAACAGTGCTGCAAACTAAATTGCTTTAGCCTTGTCGCCATTCAGGATGTGGGTGCATCCCAGCGTGCCTGCGTCATCTCCATCGTCCAATGCTGCAACAGTGCGCCAACCCTCTGCACGCATGGCATCGGCCGCGGTCCGATCATGGCCACGCGGCAAAAATAGCTTCCGGCCCAAAGCTTCATCGACCTTGGTCGCCTCTACCAACTCTTCGGGATATAACGAGAAGCCGGTTGCCGGCTCTTGGCTGATCCCGATGCAATAGGTGCCGCCCCTGCCCAGTTCGCCGCGAATACCCTCTGCATAAAGCGTAAAGCCGAACCAGCTTTGGTATTCGAAACCATGGCGCTCGCTCGGGTCCATTGTCAGTCGCGCACGGCCATTCAGCCGCTCTGCAATCTGACGCAGGCCGTCGATGCGGGTTTCCAGTACGCCGGAAGTGTCCAGCGCTGCCAGTTTCTCTGCCGCGGTAGAAAATTCGCCTGTTGCGTGGATCAGCGGCAGGTAATCTGCGCCCCCTGCCTCTACCAGACCGCCGGCATCTTTCGTGTCGAGTTCGCGCCGAACGCGCCTGCGCGCCTCGCTATCCAGAGGGAATGGCCCGTCTGCCAAAGTATCGACGAGGTCTGGCAGCGTGAAATCTACAGAGATGCCGGTTGCGCCTGCGGCTTCCAGCGCGGCGATGGCCAGTTCCACTATCTCGCCCGCAGCTTCCACCGTGTCGCGCCCGATCAACTCGGCCCCGACCTGAAGGTTTTCCCGACGCGGCTCCAGCTTGTCTCCGCGAATGCGCGCCACCTGCCCGGCATAGCACAGCCGCAACGGGCGCGGCGCATCGCCGAGACCGGTGGCCGCAATCCTGCCAACCTGCACCGTCATATCGCTGCGCAGGGCGAGCGTTCGCAAGGACGCAGGATCGACAAAACGAAACATGTGTCGTGTCATCACGCCATCCATACGGCGGCCCATCGATTGCTCGAACTCTATCAGCGGCGGACGCACACGATCGTAACCGTGCGCGTCCATCGCTTCCAGCATGGCGCGTTCGATACGGGTTGCCGCTGCCGCGCTTTGCGGCAGGCGGTCCTCCAGCCCTTCGGGCAGCAAGTCCTGTGTGAGATCGGTCATACGCAGTTACCTAGGGCCACTTTAGTCAGAACGAAAGTGCGCGCACCACCTTCACCCCGTCCAGCTTGCAGGCCGCGTCGATCACGTCCTGCGGGATCTTCTGGTCGACGCTGAGGAGGATGATGGCCTCACCGCCACTGTCACGGCGGCCAAGGTGGAAGGTGCCGATGTTGATATCGTGTTCGCCCATCAGCGCGCCCACGCGGCCGATGAAGCCGGGGGCATCCTCGTTGACGATATACAGCATCTCGCCCTTCAGATCGGCCTCGATGCCGATGCCGAATATTTCCACCAGGCGCGGATCGGAATTGCCGAACAGCGTGCCCGCGACGGAGCGATTGCCCTGGCTGGTGGCCACCGTTACGCGAACCAGCGTCTGGAAGGTGCCTTCACGCTCATTACGAATTTCACGCACTTCGATGCCGCGTTCTTTCGCCATATAGGGCGCGTTGACCATGTTCACGCTTTGCGAATAGCGTTTCATCAGACCTGCCAGTACCGCGCCCACAATGGGCTTTTGGTTCAGTTCGGCGGCATGGCCTTCTGTCTCGATGCTGATCTTGGGCAATTCGCCATGCGCCAGCTGGCCGACCAGCGAGCCGAGATTTTCGGCCAGCGCCATGTAGGGCTTCAGCTTGGGCGCTTCCTCGGCAGACAGGCTGGGCATGTTAAGCGCATTGGTGACGCCGCCATTCACCAGGTAATCGGCCATCTGCTCTGCCACCTGCAGCGCCACGTTCACCTGCGCCTCCGTGGTGGAGGCACCAAGGTGCGGGGTGCAGATGAAGTTCGGGGCATCGAACAGCGGGTTTTCCTTGGCCGGTTCCTTCAAGAACACGTCCAGCGCGGCCCCTGCCACATGCCCGCTTTCCAGCATGTCCTTCAACGCTTCCTCGTCGATCAGGCCGCCGCGCGCGCAGTTCACGATGCGCACGCCCGGTTTGGCCTGCTCCAGCCGCTCACGCGAGAGAATGTTGCGCGTTTCATCCGTCAGCGGAGTGTGCAGCGTGATGAAATCCGCACGCGCCAGCAGCGCATCCAGATCAACTTTCTCGACACCTATTTCGATCGCGCGTTCCGGCGTCAGGAAGGGATCATAAGCCACTACCTTCATGCGCAAGCCAAGGGCACGGCTGGCGACGATGGCACCGATGTTACCAGCGCCGATCAGGCCCAGCGTCTTGCCGGTAACCTCGATGCCCATGAAATCCTTCTTCGGCCATTCGCCCGCCTTGGTGCGGGTGTTGGCATCGGGTATCTGGCGGGCAAGTGCCATCATCATGGCAATGGCGTGCTCTGCAGTGGTGATCGAATTGCCAAATGGCGTGTTCATCACGACAACGCCCTTTGAACTGGCGGCGGGAATATCGACATTGTCGACGCCGATACCCGCGCGGCCGATCACCTTGAGATTGGTGGCCGCTTCCAGAATTTCCTCCGTCACCGTGGTGGAGGAGCGGATGGCGAGGCCGTGATATTCGCCGATGCGCGACTTCAACTCTTCGGGCGATTCACCCGTGATGACATCGACATCGCAGCCGCGTTCCTCGAATATGCGGGCTGCGTTGGAGTCCATCTTGTCAGAGATGAGGACTTTGGGCTTTGTCATTGATAATTCCTGTCGAAAGAAACCGGCGCGCGGATACAAGTCGGGCGTCGACCGGCCTTTGAAAATTGAAGAATATGGCGGCCCCGGAACAGGTCCGGGGCAACGCCAGATTTACAGATTGCCGGCTTTGAGCTCTTCGTATGCCCATTCGATCCACGGCAGCAGACGGCTGATGTCTTCAGGTTCCACAGAGCCGCCACACCAGATGCGCAAGCCCGCAGGGGCATCGCGGTAACCATTGAAATCGTAGCCGATATCCATCTCTTCCAGCTTGGAAGCGATCTTCTTGGGCACGGCGGCCGCGTCTTCAGCAGACAGGCCTTCGATATGATCGCCCTGGAAAACCATGCAGACGCCGGTATTGGTCTGCTTGGCGGGGTCTGCCACCATGTTGCGCAGCCACGGGGTCGCCTCGATCCAGTCTTTCACAATCTTGGCGTTGGCATCGGCGCGATCGAACATGGCCTGCGCGCCCCCGATCGACTTCACCCACTCCAGAGCGGAAATGTAGTCTTCGGTTGCCAGCATCGAAGGCGTGTTGATCGTCGCGCCCTCGAAAATGCCCTTGTTGATCTTGTCGCCCTTTTTCAGGCGGAAGAGCTTGGGCAGCGGCCATTCGGGATCGTAGCTTTCGATCCGCTCCACGGCCTTCGGGCTGAGGATCAGCATGCCGTGCTGCGCTTCGCCGCCCAGCACCTTTTGCCAGCTGTAGGTCGTGGCATCCAGCTTGGCCCAATCCATCTCCATCGCGAAGACGGCGCTGGTGGCATCGTTGATGGTGATGCCGGTGCGATCTGCTGCAAGCCAGTCGGTATTCGGGATCTTCGCGCCGGAGGTGGTGCCGTTCCAGGTGAAGACGACATCGTTATCCTGCGGGATCGCGGATAGATCGGGAATTTCGCCGTAATCGGCATTCAGCACCTGCAGATCCTTCAGCTTCAGCTGCTTCACCGCGTCTTGTATCCAGACATTACCGAAGCTTTCCCACGCAGCGACGGTTGCGGGGCGCGAGCCCAGCATGGTCCACATCGCGCATTCCAGCGCGCCGGTATCGGAACCGGGCATGATCCCGACGAGGTAATCGTCTGGAACGCCCAGCAGTTCGCGGGTCAAATCGATGGCGTATTTCAGCCGGCCCTTGGCATATTTGCTGCGGTGCGAGCGGCCCAACGATTTAAGATCGAGCTTGTCGACCGACCAGCCGGGAGGCTTTGCAGTGGGACCGGATGAGAAGAAGGGACGCTCCGGACGGAGGTCAGGTTGCTTGGTCATAATTGTATTCTCTCCTTACAGAGAGCTCGCGCGGCGTTGGGACCGCGTGGCCCGCTGGGCGCACTAGAGACAGGCGCTTTTTAGTCAATCGAATTTGCGGTTTCTTTCGTAACGATGCGACGGATGAGCATGGAGGGGGTTCCCTGAAAGAGGACGCTGCTTTAATTATGCGCAAAGGCAGGGGGTTGCCCTTGCATAGGGCATGGAGACTTGATGAAAATTGCACTTCTGCCCTGCATTGCCGCCATCGCCCTGTCGGGCTGCTCTGTCCTGCCGGAAAGGTCTGGCAGTGGCTCTGCGGATGGCGCGAACACACCCACTCAAACCGCTCCCACATGG
>JBASBA010000476.1:0-2803 GCA_049650885.1 Alteraurantiacibacter sp.
TTCCACCACAGGCGAAGTTGCCAGCGGCCATCCTCGGCCATGTTGCCCAATGCGACATACAATTGCCCGTTCCAACGCGTGAGCAGGGCTACCTCGCTTGTCTCCCCCTGCGGTGCCCAGAAACTGCGGGCCTGGGGATGCGCTTCACGCGCTGGGCCGCCATCATAGCTGACGGAAAGATCGCCCTGCATCGCCGTCCAATTGGGGCCTGCCACGGGACTGATCGAAAGCATGGTCGCTTTCCAGGGCCCCACCTCAACCACATCGCCAGGAGAGGCAGCGACGAGCCGCTCCTGCTGAAAGGCGGTATCGGCAGCGACACCGAACAGCGCAACGGCAACGCCGAAATGGGCAACGCACATGCCCCATACAGGCAGCGGGGTTCGCAGCAATTTGCGACCGCGCAATGGCATGAAGCTGGCAATCGCTACGCCCACGGACATTGTCAGACCTAACAACGGGAGTAGACCGATATCGGTAAGTGCCAGCACCAGAACCAGCATTGCGATGGTGGCCAGAACAACGATGATGATCGGCAGCCTGATGCGATCAAAGGAATCCTTGCGCCAGCGCAACAGAGGCCCGACCGCAAGAATGGCCAGCATGGGAAGGAAGAAAATCGCGCTGACCGGGTCAAAATAGGGTGGCCCTACGGAAACGCGCACATCGAATGCCTCTGTCAGCAAGGGATACAGCGTCCCTAGCAAGACGATAGCGAGAATGGCGGATAGCGCCACGTTGTTCACCACCAGCGCACCCTCCCGGCTCATCAGGGAAAACCGCTCCCCTTCCGCAATGGTGCTGGCGCGCAGGGCGAACAACACCAGCGCACCGCCGATATACAGCGCCAGCAGAATGAGGATGAAACTGCCGCGCTCCGGATCGACAGCGAAGGCATGGACAGACGTGAGAATGCCTGACCGAACCAGGAACGTGCCCAGCATACTCATGGAAAACGCAATCACGCCCAGCATGATTGTCCACGTGCGCAAGGCATCGCGCGCTGCCAGAACGCTGGCCGAATGAAGAAGGGCGGTAGCCGCCAGCCAGGGCATCAAGCTGGCATTTTCCACCGGATCCCAGAACCACCAGCCGCCCCAGCCCAGTTCGTAATAGGCCCAGTAGGAACCGGCAGCGATGCCGATGGTGAGAAATATCCATGAACCCAGCACCCAGGGCCGCATCACGCGGGCAAATTCCGGTGTCACATTACGCGTCAGCAGCGCGCCAACGGCGAAGCTGAAGGCAACGGACAGCCCGACATAGCCAATATAGAGCGTGGGCGGGTGGAACGACACGCCCATGTCTTGCAGCAGGGGATTCAGGCCGTTTCCATCTGCCGGCACTGGTGAAAGCCGCTCGAACGGATTGGAGGACAGCAGGATGAAAAGGTAGAAGCCTACCGCGACAAACGCCTGCGCGCCCAGCGTCGCCATCATCATGCGCGGCGGCAGGCGATGCTCTATCAGCGCGATCAATCCGCCCGATAGCGCCATAACCGTGATCCACAGCAGCATCGAGCCTTCGTGATTGGCCCACGCGCCCGACAGCTTGAAGGCCAGCGGCTTCATCGAATGCGAATGGGTGGCAACCAGCTTTATCGAAAGGTCCGTGATGGCAAAGGCATAGACAAGCGCGCCGAAAGCCACGGCACACAGCGCCGCCTGCAACACCGCTGCGGGACGTACCAGCGCGGCAAGCTCACTGCCCTGCTCTCTTGAACCAAGAAACCCGCCGAGCAGTTGCAGCACCGCCAGTGCAGCAGCAAGCCAAAGCGCGGCAAGACCGATCTCGGCAATCATTCGCTAGAGCCCGCCACGCTTTCCTGCAGCTCTTCGCGAAGTTCAGCCGTGCTCATGCCTTCAAGTTCGCGCGGCATGTAATTCTCGTCATGCTTGGCGAGGAGATTATCGGCTACGAACGTACCATCGGCGCCCATGCTGCCTTCTGCCACCACGCCGGAACCCTCCACGAACAAGGCGGGCACGATGCCAGCGTAGGATACCGGCACACGAGCCTTCCCGTCCTGCACCACGAATTCCACCGTCACCCCGTCTGTCGCAGTGTCGATGGAGCCGGTTTCCACCATGCCGCCAAGGCGGATTGCCTGGCCCGGTGGAGGCGGGCTGGCGGCGATGTCTGCCGGCACGTAAAAATAGCTTGCCTGATTTCGCAGGGCGTAGGCCGCCAGCAGGCCCGCACCCAGAAGCGCGATCATGGCGACGACGACCAGCACCAGCCTTTGATGCTTGGGCTTCAGCCCGCGGTTCGTGTTGGCGTTCATTTCCTGCGCGCCTCCTCGCGCCGCTTTTCAGCGCGGCGCATGGCCAGCCAGCTGTCGATGACCAGTGCCAGCGTACCGATCAGCGTTACGCCAATCGCAGCGTACACGAACAGCCATTGGTCCAGCGATTCCCTCACCGTGAAGTATCCTCCGCCTGCAAGGCCTTGCGGCGCAGTCGGGCCTCTGCCTGCGTATCGGCGAGGATCGCGCGCATCCGTGCAAGCACCACGCCGCCGAACAGCAAGGAGAAACCGAGTGTGGCGATCAACAACGGCCAGAGGAAAACGGGATCGATAGAACTTTCGCCCATGGTGATGCTGGGTGGCTGGTGCAGGCTATTCCACCACACGACTGAACGGTTGATGATCGGAATGTTGATCGCACCCACCAGGCCGAAAATCGCAGAGATACGGCTGGATTGCCCCTCTCGCGCCAGCGACGACGAGAGGGCGATATAACCGAAATATAGGAACAGCAGCACCAGCATTGACGTGAGCCGCCCGTCCCAAACCCACCAGG